>JBKCXA010000240.1:0-2694 GCA_046316935.1 Prosthecobacter sp. | reverse complement strand
GTCGCGACGCCTTCGGCCAGCTCGTGCAGACGATCGTCTATGTGAAATTGGAGCTCGGCACGCTCAGTCTAAGTTTCAACGACGGCGTCGTCGATGAGATCGAGGAGACCAAGGGCAACCCGCTCGGCAACGGCGGCGTGCAGGTCGTGCCCGCGCCGATTTTCTTCTGATCGCCAGCCTCAGCCTGCCTTTGGCGTGGACAGCGCCCGGCGCGGCATGCCCCAGGCACCGCGTTTGGCGGCGCGGGCTTGCTTTTCGACGTCGCGGAGGTGGTTCTCATAATCGTTGGCCTTGCGGCCATTGGGCATGTTCACGCCTTTGGTATGGATGCGGGCCAGGCCGGCTTGCACCAGCTTGTGCGCGAGGTCCTCGCCGTCTTCGAAGACGATGACCGCGTAGATGCGATCGCTGTCATAAACGCGCTCCCAGCGGGTGAAGACGGTGAAAGCCCGTGAGCGAAGCAGATCCGCGGTGAATGCCCTGGCTTGCTGGCCGAGCTTGAGCGTCTGCGGGATGCTGAGGCCGCCAAAGTAGCCAGCCTGGTCCTTCAAACGCCCCGCGACGAGCTTGTACTCCCGCTTTTCGGCGCAATCGACGAAGTACAGCCTCAGCACGAGCTTTTGACCTTCATGATCGACGACGAAGCTGTCGCCATCATTGGTCTCCGCGTCGATGAACCGCACCCCGGAGAGCGGCTGGAGCCTTTCGATCTCGACGGCGGGCTCCTTCGCTGGTGGTTCGCGAACGGAGCGAAACCAAAACTCGACCGCGACGAGAGTCACGAGCACCAACGTCCACAGAAAGCGGCCGGTTTTGCGTTTGAATGCCGGGCTCATGTGCCGCGCTTGTTGCCAAAGAGATCGATGTGCAGCCGTGGCGAGTAGCGCCAGCCCTCACGCTTGCAGATGTCCACCAGCAGCATCTGCCGGGTCTTCAGCGCCTCCTGCGTGATGCCCTCCGGCATCAGCAACACCTTCTCCGGAGGAATTTCGATGCCGATGGATTCAATGACGGCCTTTACCTCCAAAACATCCGCCTCGCTGGCAATGACGAATTTGAGCTGAAAGTCATACCGGGAGCACCACGCTCGCAAAACCTCCGGCTGAAGCCGCAGGCGCTCATGCTTTTCCACCCAGGCCTTGCCTGCGGAGGCCTCATCCGGGGTCGAATGGGCCAGCTTCGGGCTGATGGAGGCCAGATCACAAGCCACGCCCTCCGGCGGGATGGTGCCCGCGGTTTCGATGGTGATGTGCTTTCCAGCTTCGCGAAGCTGTTGAAGCAGCCGTGGCATCTCCTTGGCCACCATCGGCTCGCCTCCGGTGACCACGACGAACCGCGTGGGATGCTCATTCACCGCCTGCAAAATCGCTTCGATGCTCATCTCAGTGCCCTCCGGCTTCCACGAGGCATACGGCGTGTCACACCAGCGGCAGCGCAGATTGCAGCCGGAGGTCCGCACAAACACCGATGGCACGCCCACCAGCGTTCCCTCGCCCTGCACGGAATAAAAGATCTCGGAGATCAGCATGTCGCGCCAACCTTTTAAGCATGCTGTGAGGTTTGCGATGGAATTTTGCGTCTTGCGACGCGGTGCCTACTTCTTTGGCTTGTTCGGGATCTGCGGCTTGGCCTCGGGATGGGTGGCGAGGAGCTGGCGGAGGGTGGTGATGACCTCAGGCTGCTCTGCGGCGAGGTTTTTCGTCTCGGCGGGATCGGTTTGGTAGTCGTAGAGTTCGAGGATGGCGGTGTCGGCGGGGGCGCCGGGCTTTTTCCATTCGACAAGGCGATGTCGCGTGGTCCGCACGGCGCGGCCGATGAGGCCCTGCTGGCGGGGGAAGACGTGGATGATGTGGTCTCGCGTGCTGGCAGAGGGATTGGCGAGCACTTGGGCGAAGCTGCGGCCATCGCTTTGCTTCGGCGAGGGCAGTTTGGCGAGCTCGGCGAGGGTGGGATAGATGTCGCAGGTCTCGATGAGGGCCTGGCTGCGCCTTCCACCGGCGATGCCGGGCGCGGCGACGATGACGGGGATGCGGGCGGCTTGCTCGTAGTTGGAATGTTTGCACCACATGCCGTGGTCGCCGAGGTGCCAGCCGTGATCACCCCACAGGAGGATGATGGTGTTTTCGGCGAAACCATTCGCGTCGAGCGCATCAAGGACCTTGCCGAGTTGCGCGTCCATGTAACTCGTGGCCGCGTAGTAGCCGTGGATGAGGTGACGGGCCTGCTCGGGCGTCACGGGGCCTTTTTCAGGCATGTCTTTGTATTGTCGCAATTCGCCCCAGGTGGTCGGCGCAAAGTCCGGGGCACCTTCGGGGGCTTTTTGGAGTTCGGCGAGCTTGAAGGCCGCGGGGTCGTAGAGGTCCCAATACTTCTTCGGAGCCACAAAAGGCAGATGTGGCTTCAAAAAGCCGACGGCGAGGAAGAAGGGCTCGTCGGGCTTTGATTTCGCTGCGGCGAGTCGTTTGGCCGCTTCGTCGGCGATGATGCCATCACCGTAGCGATTGTCCGGCACATCGGCGGATTCCGTGGGGGCACCACGGGGCAGTTTCCAAGGCTCCTTGAGCTTGTTTTCACACAACGCCTGCTCGCGGGTGGACTCTGGCGGGTTGTTCTCGGGCAACGCGTAACTGATCGTGCGCGGGCTAAAGTGCGGCACGCTCCACGAGGCCTCGTCATTCACATTGCCATGGCCGA
>JBKCXA010000239.1:0-5098 GCA_046316935.1 Prosthecobacter sp. | reverse complement strand
ATCCTAGCTCAGCTAAGGCTCTGCTCGGCCTGAAGCTCAGCAAACGTGATCTGGACCGTGCCGATGCGCTCGCCAACCGTGCCGCTGGCGGCCAGTTGACCGATGCAGAATCGGCGGAACTGGAGAGCTATCGCAGTGTCGGCACCGCACTTGAGTTTCTGAAATCCAAGGCTCGGAGGAGCTTGATGCTGAATGGTAAGTTTTAGTCTGCTCGATACCTGCCGCCGCCATGATTTGTTATGATTGGCAACAGAATGAAGGCAGCAGAATAACTGCATTCTGTTGTCTTCATTCTGTTGCCGATCTGCTCCTGGAAACTCACAAAACATGATGACGTGGTGCGCAAAAGCCTCCCGCCTGCTTCACCTGTGAATTTGATCGCCACATCCTACCCCGGTGGAATCGGAGCGATCCTTTTCGCGATGGCTTGGTTGATCGTCGGTGCCGCTTCCTGTGCTCTCCTGACAGCTTCTTTGGTTTGGGCGGTGTGCAAACAGTCCCTCGCAGCGGCTGATCACCTTCTCCGTATCTCGTTTGCAGCCTCGTGCATCGCTTTAGCATGCCTCGTCTGCTCATCTGGTTTTCTCGCCTGGGACGCTTGTTTTTGGTCGCACGACTGGAAGCACTTCAGAAGCGAGATGTTCGAGGAACGCTGGATGTTCGGGGGAAACCTCGCCCTCATCGGATTGCTCTGGTTTTTTCGGACATTGGCCCGCGAGGGACCCACCAGGCGCTGAACGTCACTTGCCACGGCCCCGCCCCGCCGCATGATGACGGGACAGATGCCCCCGACAGAGACCCCGAAATTCGTCTTCACTGAAGAACACTTTATCAACCGCGAGCTGAGCTGGCTAGCCTTCAATTCCCGCGTGCTGGATGAGGCCGCCCGTGCTGATCTGCCGGTGCTGGAACGCGTCAAATTCATCGCCATCACCGCGTCGAATCTCGATGAGTTTTTCATGGTCCGCGTGGGCGGTCTCCAGGTGATGCGGGAGCAGGGTAAACGCGTCAAAGACAACGCGGGACTCTCGCCCACGCAGCTTTGGGAGCAGATTCAGCAGCAGGCCGGAGCCTTCGTGGCCCGCCAGTATGACATCCTCAACGGGCAGCTTTTGCCGTTGCTGCGCGAGAAGGGCATCCGCCGCCTCACCGCCGCAGAGATTACCACCGGCCAGCGCACCTACCTGCACGATTACTTTGTCCAAAACATCGCCCCGGTGCTCTCGCCGGTGGCGCTGGACGCGGATCAGCCGCGGGCGAACATCCCCGCGCTGAACATCGTCATCCTCTGCACCGTGCAGAACGGCGAAAACGGCCATACGGAGAAGCGGAACGCCATCCTCGTCCTGCCGATGGCCCCCACGCTGTCGCGCCACATCCCGGTGCCGGATCCCGAGGGCGGCGAGCACCTCTACATGAACGTCGAGGACGTCGTGAGCCTCTTCATCGGCGATTTTTTCCCTTCGGAAAAGGTCACCTCCACCGCCCGCTTCCGCGTGAGCCGGAACACGGACATCACCCTCGACGACGAAGGTGCCTTTGACCTCGCCAGCGAGATGGAGGCCATCCTGGAGAAGCGTCAAAGCGGCGCGGCCATCCGCATCGAAATCGAGGCCGGCGCCCCGCGAAACTTGGTGAAGGTCATCCGCGAGCTTTGCGGCTCCAAAGGCCCGCAAATCTACGAGGTGAATGGCGAACTCGATCTTCGCGGCTACTACGCCATTTCGAGCCTGGCGGGCTTTGAAGAACTGAAAGTGTTGCCGTGGGAAAGCCAGCCCTGCACCGCCATCCAGCCTGGTGAGAGCCTTTTCGATGCCATCAAGCGTGGTGACATCCTGCTGCAGCATCCGTATGAGAGCTTTGATCCCGTGCTCTCGCTCGTCGAGGAGGCCGCGGACGATCCAGACGTGATCGCCATCAAGCAGATCCTCTACCGCACCGCGAAGAACAGCCGTATCATCTCCGCCCTCATCCGGGCCGCCCAGGCCGGGAAGCACGTCACCGTGCTCGTCGAGCTGAAGGCCCGCTTCGACGAGGCACGCAATCTTGAACGTGCTGGCGATCTCATCAACGCGGGTGCCCAGATCATCTACGGCGTCGCCGGGCTCAAAACCCACGCCAAGGTCTGCCTCGTCATGCGCCGCGAATCCGGCCGCCTGATGCGCTACATGCACTTCGGCACCGGCAACTACAACGAGGCCACCGCCAAGCTCTACACCGACATCAGCGTGCTCACCTGTCGTGCTGAGTTCGGCAGCGATGCGTCCTCTTTCTTCAACACCGTGACCGGGCGCTCCCGCTTCGTCCACTTTGAGAAGATCTCGATGGCTCCTTTCGGCCTCCGCGAGCGTCTCGTCTCCCTCATCCGCAGCGAGGGCGAGCGTGCCCGCCAGGGCGAGGCGGCCGAGATCATGCTCAAGATGAACGCCCTCGAAGACCGCGAGATGATCGAAGCGCTCTACGAGGCCTCCCGCGCCGGCGTGAAGATCCGCCTCAACATCCGTGGCATCTGCTGCCTGCGTCCCGGCGTGAAGGGCCTGAGCGAAAACATCAGCGTCGTAAGCATCATCGACCGCTACCTGGAGCACGCCCGCATCTTCTGGTTCCGCCAGGGCGGCAAAAACGCCGTCTTCATCGCCAGCGCCGACTTCATGAACCGCAACCTCAGCAAGCGCGTCGAGCTGCTCGTGCCCGTCGAGGACAAAGAGGCCCGCAAGCGCCTCACACACATCTTGGAGACTCACTTCAAAGACACCTCGCGCGGTCGTGTTCTCCGCTCCGACGGCACCTGGGCCCTCCCGAGTCTGCCCAGCACAAAAGTGGTTCGCTCGCAGGAAGTCTTCGCCAAGGAAGCCGCCAAGCGTGCCAAGCAAAACACCGCCGCCGACGTGCTGGTGCCGCACACACCGAAGAGCTGATTTGATCGTGACAAAGAAAGGGCGGTCATCCTACGATTAGACACCGCCATGAAAACCACGCTCCTCGCCGCTCTCGCGGTCACCACGCTCTCTGCAGCTCCCGTCGCCGTCGCCCCCTCGCTCATCGAATCGCCGCAGACGGGCGGTTTGGAGTTCAAGACGCTCTCGTCGATCAGTTTCGGCCCCAACGGCCTCCTGCTCGTCGCCGAACCGGGCACCGCCAGCGTCGTCGCCATCCAGACGGGCGATGTCGGCCCTGAAAAGAAGGTGCTCGAGAAGCCGGTGGCGGACATCGGCAGCGTCATCGCCGGCGGACTCGGCGCGAAGAAGGAGGACATCACCATCAAAGACCTCGCCGCGAATCCGGCCAGCGGTCGCATCTACCTCGCCGTGCAGCGTCGCCCGGACAACGCGGTGCTCATTGTGACCGTCGATGCTGCGGGCAAGGTGGCCCCGTTTGACACCGCGAACCTGCCCTGGGCACGCATCACGCTGCCCGGCGGCACCGCCAGCAAGGTCACGAACATCACCGATGTCGCCTTCGATGGCACGCGTGTCTTTGCCACAGGCACCTGCAACGAAGAATTCGCCTCTCGCATCTTCACCATCCCCGTGCCGATCAAGCACGGCAGCACCGCCAATGTCTTCAGTGCCGAAACTTACCATGTCGCTCATCGCAAATGGGAAACCAAAGCACCGATCCAAAGCTTCATCCCCTATTCCGACAAGGGCGAGACCTTCGTCGTCGGTGCCTTTGCCTGCACGCCCGTCGCCAAATTCAAAGTCGATGACCTGCAAAGCGGCGCTCAAGTCAAAGGCGTGAGCATGGTCGAGCTCGGCAGCGGCAACCGTCCGCTCGATCTCTTCAGCTACACCGACAAAAGCGGCAAAGACTGGCTCGTCGTGCACACCCAACGCTTCAAACAGAACGCCTTCGGCCCCAGCAAGATGTGGGGAGCCCGCATCAGCATGGACTACCTCGACGCCCCGCAAACCAACGAAAACGCCGCCCGTCGCGATGAAAAGCAGCACGAAGGCCCGCAAGGCATCGAGATTGTCGATTCGCTCTTCGGTGCCGTGCAAGCCGACAAGCTCGACAACACCTGTGCCATCGTGCTGAAGGACAACGAAGGCACGCTGAGCCTCGAAGTGGCGGCGCTGCCTTGAGAAACGGGAGGACTGAAAATTGAAAAATGAGAACTGAAAACTTTAAATTGGCTGCTGGAGCATTCGTAGGCTTTCTGCGTCAATTTGCAGTTTTCAGTTTCCAAGTCTCAATTTTCAATTCGCTGAGCTTTCTCCACGCCGCCTCCTTCACCGAAGCCAAGATCGGCATCCGCATCGAGGAGAAGGCTTTGACTCTCACCGCCTCGGCCGCGGAGGTCCAAGCGGTGGCGGTTTATGCCAAAGGCTCGGTGGAGCCGCTGTTTGGCAGCTTTCGTTCGCCGGTGTTTGTGCCTGCCACACCCTTCGTGCGAGGCCAGACCTATGAGGTCGAGCTTACGATGGCACGTGGTTCGAAGTCGAAGGTGGAAGTGACGTTTGGCAAAATGCCGCATGTGTCACCCACCGCGCGTCTTTCGCCCGCCACGAGCCTCGTTCCTGCGAACACCTTGAAGCTCTACCTCGATTTTTCGGAGCCGATGGAGCAGGGGGTGTTTTTGAAGCATCTCACGTTGCAGCGGCGGAACGGGGAGGAGGTGGCGGGGGCGTTTCGGGAGGCGGAATTGTGGTCGCCGGATGGGAAACGGCTGACGGTGATGCTGCATCCGGGGCGGCAGAAGACTGGCGTGAACCTGAATGTCGATGAAGGGCCCGTTTTGGTGGCTGGCGAACGCTATCAACTCGTCGTCTCCGGCCAGTGGCGGTCAACGCAAGGCGTGTCACTCGGCAAAGAACATGTTTTTGTCCTCGAACCCATCGCCAATGATCACGAGCAGCCTGATCCAGCCCGCTGGCAGGTGCACGCGCCGAAGGCTGGAACTCTCGATCCGCTCGTGGTGATCACGGACGAACTCTTCGAGCCTCAAATCTTCCTGCGGGCCCTCAACGTCATCGAAACACCCGGCACGGCCGAAGCGAAGGTCATCGACCTGAAACGCGTCGAATGGCTTTTCAGGCCTGAAAAGCCCTGGAAGCCCGGCGAGCACGAAATCACGATCGATCCGGAACTCGAGGAC
>JBKCXA010000238.1:0-4181 GCA_046316935.1 Prosthecobacter sp. | reverse complement strand
GACTGAGTCCGAGCGATGCAAAAATGGCCGCGATGGTCACGGCGGACCACGCGACGCCCGGCAGCACGCGACGACGGATCTGTGCATACGACTCCCGCGGATGCTCGGAGGCCGCGTGCAGGCCGATGACACCGAAGTCCTCGATCAGGCCGGTCAGAATCGCGGCGAAGCCCATGCTCATCACATTGAGCGAGCCGTAGATGGCCCCTGCTGCGCCGAGCGTGAGCAGATTGGCGCATACGATGGCCAGCAGCAGCCAGAACAGCGGCACGATGCGGCGATGCAGCAGCCAGAACAGAAAGCCCACGATGAACGTGACCGCGGAAATCGACTGCCGCATGTCCGCCTCCATGCCCGTGGCGATCTCGGCCTGAAACGCCGGATCGCCCGTGAAGCCGATCTGGACTTTTGCGAGTGCTTCATCGCTCTTTTGCCAGGTGTCGCGGATGTCTTGTCGCAGCTTCGTGAGCCAGGCATTCACCGTGCGGTAGTCGGCGAGGGCGGCGGTGGGCGGTTGAATGAAAAGCAGGCGCAACGTGCCATCGGCGGAGGTGAATTCATCGCTCGGCATGTTGGCGTCGTCGCCGGAGGAAAGCATCGCCATGGCCCCGCGAGCGATGCCAAAGGGATCGTAACCGGTGAGCGTGGCGTTTTGGAGGTCGAGCGAGTTCGCGGTGGCTTCGCGGGACTTTTCGAGCAGGGCGGGGAGTTTATCGGGAGCGAGCGAGGCGCTCAACGCGGCGACTTTTTCGGACGGCGCATTGCGCCAAAGCCACGCGATGACCTCGGCGATGACTTCAGGATCAGATTGCAGCAATGACTTGTGCCGCACGGAGGCGGCGAGGTCTTTTTGGGCCGCGAGATGCTCCGCGAGCGAATCGGCGGCGACTTCGAGCAGCTCGGCGTCCTCGTTTTGCAGCGTGACGATGAGCTGATCGCTTTTCAAATCGCGCAGCAGGCGAGTTCCCTCCAATCCAGGCAGGTCCTGCGGCAGCAGCGAGAGCGGATCGACATCGAAATCGAGCCGCGAGATACCAAACCAGCCTGCGAGGGCGACGAGGAGAATGAACAAGAAACGCGAAAAGACGGCGGGCATGGCGTTTGAAATGAGCATTGATTCGCCCGGAGGCATCTTATAACCTCGAATCGAACATTTTCCCCGACCGCCAGCCTTTCATGGAAGACAGCACGATCCAGCACATCCTCTTTGTGGCCGCCGCCGTGGTGTTTGCCTTTGCCTGCCGCACCTCGCAGAACCGCTACATCGCCAAGCTGGGCGCCGTCTCGATGCTGGGGGCGCTGTATCTCGCTGGTTACTACATCACCGATGACCAGCACATCGGCGGGGCCTTGTTTGTCGGCGGCTGGTTCCTGGTGCCGTGGATGGAGATCGTCTTCCGCGTGCGGCGGCTGCGCTTTCCGATCAAGAGCGAGGTGGTGAGCCGCTTCCCGCCCTCCCGCGATGTCTTTCCTGACCTGGGCGAGCTCACCCGCGAGGCGGAGAACGCGGGCTTCACGCAGGTGGGCGATGCCGGCTGGATGTGGAGCGAGACGGAGCACTTCATGCGGCTCTTTTATCATGAGGAAAAGCGAGCGCAGGCCTCCGTGGCGCTGGCCCGGCAGGGCGGTCTCGGCTTTGCCTATGTGAGCCTGACCTCCCGCGGGAAGAATGGCGTGGTTTACACGACCACGAACTACCCCTTCCCCTCGACGATGAAGCATCCGCCGAAGCACCTCGTGAATCGCTACGAGGACGCGGAGTCGTTTGAAGACCTGCTCGCGGACCATGATGACTACCTGCAGGCGCTCGCCGTGACCACCGACGAGCTGGCGGAGCAGGACACCGAGTTTTTGCATGCCTACATCCAGCGCGACATGAGCGTGCAGGTGGACCACAACCTCACCGAAGGCCTCATCGTGAAGGCCGGCAGCAGCGAATTCCGCTACTCCTGGCGCGGCTGCTTCTTCCTCTACTGGCAGATCCTGAAGGACATGGTGCGGGTGTAGGGGAGGGCGACCCCACCAGCATTTTGCCAGGAGCAAAGTGCTCAGTTCTCAGTGCTCAGTAGGAAGCACGGGAGGAATTCAACTGAGCACTATGCACTGAGCACTCCGACGAGGCAGGCACGAAAACAGACTGATGTGGCCTTTACCCATCGTGTGAGAAAAACGGGCTACCGCTTCATCTGATCACGCCGACCATCCGCATACGCGGTGAAGACGGCTTTGATCTCGTCGCGGACGCGGCGGAAGACGTTCATGATTTCCTCCTCGCTGCCGGTGGCGTGGGCGGGGTCGTCGAAGGGCCAGTGGTGGCGGTTGAGCTGGCCGGGATACATGGGGCAGGCTTGATCGGCATTGCCGCAGACGGTGATGACGGTCTCCACATCGCGGACGAGGAAGTCATTCATGTGCTTGCTCGTGTGCGCGGAGATGTCGATGCCGATTTCCGCCATCGCCTTGATGCCGAGCGGATGCACGTAGCCTGCGGGCTTCGATCCCGCGCTGGCGACTTCAAGGATGTCACCCGCCACATGGCGCAGCAGGCCTTCGGCAAGGTGGGAGCGGCAGGAGTTGCCGGTGCAGAGGATGAGGACGAGGGGTTTGGGAGGAGTCATGGGAAGAAGGGGATGTCGAAATGACGAAGGACGAATTCAGAATGACGAATGAAGTCCGAATGGGGGAATGACGAAGTCAGCGTGTGGTTTGGGCAATTGGGGCTTGGGCATTCATTCGGCATTCATCATTCTGGTTTCGTCATTTTGGCCAGCGGCACGGCAACGAACGCGCCGAGCACCGTTGCCGTGAGATAGATCCAGAGATGCTCGAGGTGGCCAGAGACGAGGGCGGGGGCTAGCGAGCGGGCTGGGTTCATCGACGCACCGCAGATCGGGCCGGCGAACATCGCCTCGAGCGCGATGATTCCACCGATGGCGATGCCCGCCGTGATGCCTTTTTCCTTTGCGCCGGTAGAGATGCGCAGAATGGCCAGCATGAGGATGGCGGTGAGGATGAGCTCCAACACGAAGCTTTGCATCGCGGAGCCGCTGGGAAGCGTGGCGCCTAGTTTTTCATGAGCGGGGAACAGCAAATGCAGCACACCGCTTGCGGCGAGGGCACCGATGATTTGGGCCAAAACATAGCCGGGGATGTTTTTCCATTCGAAACGGCCTGCGACGGCAAAACCGAGCGTGACGGCCGGATTGAGGTGCGCACCGCTGACATCGCCAAACGTGTAGATCATCGCCATCACCACGAGGCCAAAGGTCAGCGCGATGCCCGCGTGGCCGATCACGCCGCCGCTGATGTCGTTGATGACAATGGCTCCCGTGCCTGCGAAGACGAGGATGAAGGTGCCGAGGAGTTCAGAGAGCAGCTTGTTCATGTCAGCAGCATTTGGAGCCCGGTGTGCAGCAGGTTTGTGGCAGGCTTTGCGGTGTCGGAGAGCACTCGCCAGGCAGACAAATGCCGCGGGCGAGGCAGTCGGTGTGCTTCCAGCCGCAGCGGAAGGCCAGCGAGCCTTCGACGATCTCCGCGCTCTCGACCGGGAACTGCGCCACGACGCCGTCTTCGTATTCGATTTCGACAGGAAGCTCGTGATGCGGCAGCACATCGCCCGCGTGATCAAAGATGGCAGCCAGTTTGCCGGCGTGGAGTCGATGATCGACATCGTCGTGGACCCATGTTTGCAGCAAACAGGTCTCCAGCGTGCGACGCGTGCCACCGCAGTCGATGAAGCGCTTCGTGACGTGGCCCACCTCGGTGATGTGGAAGTGGGCGGGGATCAGGCCGCCGTCCGGCAGGATGAAGGCGAGCGGTTTGTCCGCATGCGAGCGGAGCTGGGTGAGGAAGTCAGCGATGGTCATGAGGAATCAGCAGCAGGTGGTTTTTTTGCCGCCGCAGGCCAGCCGGTCCACGCAGCGGAGGAAGTCGCCGAGGCAGTCGCAGGCGAGCGAGTAGTAAATGTTGAGGCCGCGCTTCTCGCAGTTCAGCACGCCGGCCTCGCGCATGAGCGTGAGGTGCTTGGAAACCGTGGACATGTCCGCGCCCACGAGGTCTTTCAGGTCGCACACGCACATTTCGCCCTTCATGAGTGCCTCCGCGATGAGCAGGCGCGACGGATGCCCGAGCGCCTTGATCACGGCGGCGCGGTCTTCGAGCTTTTTCTTCGTGGTGGGCAT
>JBKCXA010000237.1:0-3924 GCA_046316935.1 Prosthecobacter sp. | reverse complement strand
GCGTGGGAATGCGCACGCGATACTGGCCGGGCGTGTAAATCGTGAAACCATACTGGCCGCTCGCATTCGCCGTGGTGCTGGTCACGACGGTGTTCACGCTGTCGAGCAGCTCCACACTCAGGCCGGTCATGCCGCTGACGGTGTCCGTGCCGGCGTCGTAGAGGCCGTTGTTGTTCGTGTCGATCCAGATCTGGTTCCCAAGGGCGATGCCGCTCCACAGGCCGAAATCGACGGTCATTTCAGTGTCTGGATTGGTATCGCCATCGGTGATGGACTCCGTGCCGCCTTGCAGGGCGATCATCGGGCTGCGGATGAGCGTGCCGGGTGCGCCGCTCTGCACACCGTTGTTGTCGCTGTCCACCTGGTTGTCGAGGTTCACCGGCGTGCCACCGGTCTTCGCGAGTGAAGCAGGAGGCGTGAACTGCACATAATAGTTGCCCGCGGCGAGGTTGGCGAAGGTGTAATTGCCGCTGCCATTCGTGCTGCCGGTGGTTTGCAGCACGTCATCGGCATCTCCGATGACCGTGTTGGTCGAACGGTAGAGCGAGAGGGTCACCACACCCGCTCCGACGCCGATTTCCGTGCCGCCGCGCAGGCCGTTGTTGTTCGCATCATTCCAAATCGTGCCGCCCAGGGTGAGCGTGGCGCTCGGGGTTACATTGCAAAGTGCCACATGGTCGAGCACGAGCGGATTCGTGGCGCTGCCGCCGGAGACGACGAAGCTGGCACTGTCGATCTGCGTCGTGGTGGCGAGCGGATTCACGCGGAAGCGATAGCGGAACTGCCTCCACGTCGGCACGGCGGTGTTCGCGGTGGCTTCTGTCCAGGTCGTGTTCGTGTAATCGGCAGCCGTGAAGGTCGGCAGCGGCGTGCCGGTCATCTCGCTCTGAGGCACCTGGTAGTATTGGTAGAAGCCCGGCATGGCTCCGCTGATGATTTGAAACACCTGGCCGCTGGTGGAGCCGAGATCCCAGATAACGCTCGCATTCGCCGCGGAGGCATTCGCGGCCCACACGCTCAATTCATACTCGCTGCCCGCCGTGAGCACCGTGCTCCACGCACCACCACCGGCGGCCCGCATGCTCACGCAGGAGTTCGTGCCCTGCACGAGCACCATGCGCTTGCCATGACGCGGCTTGCCGCTTTCCACCCAGGCCACACTGCCGCCAGCGGCTCCCGGAAGCACCTGCACACGCTGGATCGGCTCACCAAGGCCCGACGTGATGCCGCCGGACCAGCGGAAGGCATTGAACGCACCCAGCGAGGTGCCGCTGCCGTTGTAGCCGAGCACCGAAGTGCCTGTGCCAGTCACATTCGGCAGCCCCTGAATTTCAAAGCTGGGGTTGTCGAAGAGGTTGCTGACGTAGCACGGATCCGTGTTCGCAAAGCCAAAATCGATGGTGCCATCGCAATCCGTGTCATCGCCATCCACACCGCTGGCAGGCTCGCCGCCGATGCTGAGCGTGATGACGGGCGAGAAGACATCCGCGCCGCTGCCGCCGGGCTGGATGTCATTGCTGTCGTTGTTGATGCCGTTGTCGAGATACACGCCACCACCGCTGACCTGCGGATGGTAAACAGGCGGGGTGGGAATGCGGACGAAGTAGTTCCCCGGAGCGAGGCCGGCGAACTGATACGCGCCATTCCAATCCGTGAGCATCGTGGCCACCTGCACATCGTCCGCGTCACCACGGGTGAGGTTCGTGGAGCGCCAGAGCTGCATGGAGAGGTTCGGCACGCCGCTTTCGGTGGTTTGACGCGTGCCGTTGTTGTTCATGTCGATGAACACGAGATTGCCGATGCACAGGCCTTTGATGGTCACCACCACCGCCGTGGCGGCGCTCTGGCATCCATTCGCATCCGTGGCACGCACGTTGAAACTCGCGGATGCTGTGGCGGTCGTCGGTGTCCCGCTGACGACCCCGGCACTGCTCAAGGTGAGTCCCGCAGGCAGTGTGCCGCTGGCGACTGCATACGTGTAAGGCGCGGTGCCCCCGCTGGCGCTGAAGCTCTGCGAGTAACTGACACCGACATAACCATTCGCCAGCGAGGTCGGCGTGACGGTGATCGTGGGGCACGTGGGCGACACATTGTAGGCACGGGAGCCTGTGCACGCATTCGCATCCGTGGCGGTGATGGTGAAGGAGGCCGCGGCGGCGCTGGTCGGCGTGCCAGTGATGGCTCCGGTGGTCGTGTTAAGGCTCAAACCGGCCGGCAACGCGCCCGAAGTCAGCGCATACACATACGGCGTGGCACCGCCACTGGCCGCCGCGCTCGACGAGTAAGCCGTGCCCACGACGATGGTCGGCGAGATGGCCGCGAGCGTGATGGTGGGGCAGATTTTGATCGTGTAAGCACGAGTGCCGAGGCAGTTGTTCGCATCGCGGGCCTGCACGGTGATGGAAACGCCCGCGCCATTGCCTGTCGTTGGCGTTCCTGACAGGACACCCGCGGTGGAGAGCGTCAATCCAGCGGGCAGCGTGCCGGCCGTGACGGTGAATTGATAGGGTGCCGTGCCGCCCGTGGCTGTGAAAGTTTGCGAATAGGCCACTCCAACGGCTCCAGGCACGATGGAGCCCGGGTTCACGGTGATCGGCGGGCAGCTCATGGCCAGCGTGTAGTCCCGCGTGGCCGCGCAGCCATTCGCATCCGTCGAGCGGATCGTGACGGTGCTGCTGATCTCCTGAGTGGGCGTGCCGCTGAGCACCCCGGCGCTGCTCAGGGTGAGGCCAGCAGGCAGTGTGCCGCTGGTCACCGCATCGGTGTAAGGCGCCACACCGCCGCTGGAGGTGATCGTTTGCGAGAAAGCGGTGCCCACGGTGCCGGTGGTGGTGATGCTGCCGAGTGTGAAGACCGGGCAGATCCTGATCGTGTAGGCCTGCGAGCCCTGGCAGCCGTAGTTGTCCGTGGCGCGGATGGTGACGCTGACGCCAGCGCCGTTGGCCGTCGTGGGAGTGCCGCTGAGCACGCCGGCACCGCTGAGGGTGAGACCCGCTGGCAGCGTGCCGCTGGTCACGGCAAACGTGTAAGGCGCGGTGCCGCCGCTGCCGGAAAGGGTTTGCGAGTAAGCCACCCCCACGGTGCCGCTCGTCACAGTCGCCGGTGTGAGCGTCACGGTGGGGCAGACAGGGGTGAGCGTGTAGGGCCGCGTGCCCTGGCAGCCGTTCGCATCCGTGGCGCGGATGGTGAAGGTCTGCGCCGTGGTGCTGGTGGGCGTGCCGGTGACGCCGCCATCGCTGGCGAGGATCAATCCCGCCGGCAACGTGCCGGCCGACACCGCAAACGTGTAAGGCGCCAGACCGCCCGTGGCCGAGAAAGAGGTGAGGTAACCCGAGCCCACGGTCGGCGTGCCGAGTGTCACCGGGTTCACCGTGAGCGCTGAGCAGTTGATCGTCACCGCGTAGTCTTCAATTTCACCGCTGCCGACCGCGCCGGTGGGCAAGGTGGCGGCCTGATTGGTCAGGCGGAAGCGCACACCGCGGTTCGCACCCGGGCTGGAAGCCTGCGGCACGGTGAAGGTGATGTTTTGCGTGGTGGCCGAGGCACCGGTGGCGATGAGCCGTGCGGCTTCGAGGCGTTCACCGCCTGCCGTCGTGTAGATCGTGTCATTGAAGGCACCGTCATTGTTGAAATCGATCCAGGCGTTGAGGTAAGCGGGAGCACCCGTGTTGTTGAAGACGGACACCGGAATCGTCACGCTGGCATTCTGCGTGATGCTCGCGGGCATCGTCACACCATCTTCGTCATCGGCGCTGCCGGTGTTCATCGTGTCATCCGCAGTGGCTGCGGCCGTGGCGGCGACCGTGGCCTCCATGTCCACCGTGGCTCCAAGGCGCAGGTTGGAATTTGCGATGCTGGTGGTGGTCGTCGTGGCGGCTCCGGCGGCATTCGTCGCGTGCGCCCAGTCACCCATGTCATTGACGG
>JBKCXA010000236.1:0-6667 GCA_046316935.1 Prosthecobacter sp. | reverse complement strand
AACATGCGCTCACCAACCTCCACCCGCGGCTGGAGCTCTCGCGGCGGCCTCACCGCGAATCCGCATGTGCTCGATCACAATACCAGCGGCTCCAGCTCCGGCTCCGCAGCAGCAGTTTCAGCCAACCTTTGCTTCGCTGCCATCGGCACGGAGACGGATGGCTCCATCGTGAGTCCGTCGAGCGCTTGCGGCATCGTCGGCCTCAAACCCACCCTCGGCCTCATCAGTGGAAACGGCATCATCCCGATCACCCACTGGCAAGACACCGCCGGGCCGATGGCACGCAGCGTGAAGGATTGTGCGCTGCTGCTCGCTGCCATCGCCGACAAGCCGGTGGATTGGAAACCCGCCGAAAGACTCGAAGGCCTCCGCCTCGGCTTCCTGCGTCATTTGAATGGCGAAAACGAGGACGTGCAGAAGCTCACCGAAAGCTCGCTCGACTTGCTGCGATCTCTCGGAGCCGAAATCATCGAGGTGGAGCTGCCGCACACGCGGGAGATCAGCAAGCTGCGCTTCCGCGCCATGCTCGGCGAGTATCGCGAGGACCTGAACGCCTACCTCGCCTCCACGAACAGCCGAGTGCGCTCCATCGCGGACCTCATCGCTTTCAACAAAGTCAACGCCGACAAGGAGATGCCATATTTCGGCCAGGAGTTCCTCGAAATGGCCGCCGCGCTCGATTCCGAAGAGGCCATCGCCGAAACCAAAGCGGCTCGCGAGACTGCTCGTCGTCTCGCCCGCGAGGATGGCATCGACGCCGTGCTCAAAGAGCATCGCCTCGATGCCTTCGTCGTCTCCACCAGCGATCCCGCGGATGTCACCGACCTCAAGAACGGTCATCGCGGTGGTCGCGGCTGCTCCACCGTGCCTGCCACCGCCGGTTATCCGCATCTCAGCGTGCCGATGGGCCTCATCGGCAAGCTCCCGGTGAATCTCTCCTTCTTCAGCACCGCCTGGACCGAGCCACTCCTCCTGCGCCTCGGTCATGCCTTCGAGCAAAAAGCCCGCGTGGAGGTTTCTCCGTGCTTTTTACCTCACGAGTGAGAGTGAAGTTCACACGGAGTTCATCGTCTGAGGCTTGAACTTTGGCCCAGCGAAGGCTCCGTATGGCTCAAACAACCCCATGAAGAAAAATCCCGCCCCGTCCAAAAAGCCCTTCAAACGGCCGAAGGTCATGTCGCGCTGGGAACGCTGGAAGCGGCTGGTGCTCTTCCTCATCATGGGCAGCACGTTGCTCGTCACCTTGGCGGCGGCCATCGTGATCGCCGTGTACAGCCATTGGGCGAAGGATTTCGATCTCACCAAGCTGGGCCAGATGCCGGAGCGCACCGTGGTGTATGACTTCAAAGGCGAGGTGCTGGGCCGCATGCACGGCGAGAATCGCATCGTGGTGCCGCTGAGCGAGGTTTCACCTTGGTTCGTCAAGGCGCTGCTAGCTCGTGAAGACTCACGTTTCTACTCGCACAGCGGCATCGACTATGTGGGCGTGGCCCGCGCCGCGGTGCGGAATGTGAAGGACGGCCGCATCGTGCAAGGTGCCAGCACGCTGACGATGCAGCTTGCCCGCAACAGCTACCCGGAGCTCGGCGACGACCGCAACATCCACCGCAAGCTGCTCGAGATGATGCTCGCCCGGCGCATCGAAAAGAGCACCACCAAGGAGCAGATCATCGAGCACTATGTGAACCGCATTTTCTTCGGCACCGGCCTCTACGGCATCCAACGGGCCAGCCAGGTGTACTTTGGCAAGCACGCCAGCCAGCTCTCACTCAGCGAATCAGCGCTCATCGCGGGCATCGTGCGCAGCCCCGTGCGCTTCTCTCCCTTCCGCAACTACGACGGTGCCATCAAAGAACGCAATGACGTGCTCCAGCGCATGCTGGCCACGAAGATGATCACGCCGGAGGAGGAACTCGAAGCACGCTATGCCGATGTGATCCTGCATGCGCAGCCCGTGTTCCAGGGCCAGGGTGGCTATGCGCTCGACATGGTGCGCCAGGATCTCGACCTCATTTTGGAAAAGCACGATGTCGAGGACGGCGGTCTTCAGGTCTTCACCACCATTCACAAAGAGCTGCAAGTGGCCGCCGAGGCTGCCGTGGAAAAACGCCTCGCTGCCGTCGAGAAGCTCAAAGCCTACAAACCTCCCACGAAGGCCGAGTTTGATTCCACTTGGGATGGCTCCTCTGAGGTTGGCACCACCCCTTACCTGCAAGCCGCCGTCACCTTGCTCGATAACTCCACCGGCGGCATTCTCGCCATCGTGGGCGGTCGCGATTACCGACACAGCAAATACAACCGCGCCATCCAGGGCGAGCGTCAAATCGGATCAACCGTCAAACCCTTCGTCTATGCCGCAGGCGTCGCCGCAGGCTTTTTACCTGGCACGTTGATCGACGACGCACCCATCCAGCCCGGTGAAATCCAGGGCGGCGATCCCGGCTGGAGTCCGCAGAACAGCGACGGCAAGTTTTTGGGCCTGAAAACGCTCACAGATGGCCTCGTGCTCAGCCGCAACACGATGACCACACGCCTCGGCAACTACACCGGCCTTGACCGCGTGCTCAATCTGCTCGCCGACTCCGGCTTCAACATGCCCAAGGTGCGCACGCCGCAGATCTACATCGGCAACATCGGCGGCAACGTGCGCCAACTGGCCAGCGCGATGAGCGTCTTTCCAAACCAAGGCGTCCGCCGCCGCACCTTCCTCATCGACCGCATCGTCGACAAAACCGGGGCCATCATCTACCAGACGCCCGTTTTGGAGGCCGAGGTCGTGAATCCCGGTGTCGCCCATGTGATGCGGCAGATCCTCGGCCAGGTCATGGAGCGCGGCACCGCCGCCGCCGTGCGCAGCGAGCATGGCTTCAAAGAACCCGGCGGTGGCAAAACGGGCACGACGAATGATTACAAGGATGCTTGGTTCGCTGGCTACACGGATCGCCTCACCTGCGGTGTCTGGGTGGGACTCGACAAGCCGCAGACGATCATTGATGAAGGCTACGGTGGCCGTCTCTCGCTGCCGATTTGGGCGGATCTCATGAAGGAAGCCGTCAAAATTGGCTACAAGACCGATGTCGCGAAGGCCGGCCTGCCGCTCACTCGTGTCTCGCTTTGCCGACTCAGCTCACAGCTCGCCACCGATGGCTGTCACCATGCTGGCATGGCCTATGACGATGCCTTGCCCTATGAACTCGTGCCGCAGGACTTCTGCCTGGAGCATCGCGGTGTGGCTCCGCGTGTGGCGCAGCCGCAGGGCCAGTCCGCCGGAGAAGGCAGCGGTTTTTGGGGTCGCGTGAAACGCTGGTTCCAGTAAAGTGGGGCGTCATGAAATCGCTGCTCACCTTCGCTGTCGTTGCCGTCATTCTCTACGTTGCTTGGGACATGTTTGGGGATTCCGTTTTGGGATCGGTCAAGCAGGCCACGGGAGGTGTCTCCAGCGGTCTTTCGAGTTCGGTGAACCGTGCGGATGGAGCCGATTTCAACGCCCGCTATGACGGCGCTGCCCGCAAGCTGGCGCTCACCTCGCCTAAGAATGCCGATCTGAATGTCCGGGTGAATCCCGAAGACCTCTCGATGTATCTGAAGCTGCCTGGCACGCTCGTTCCGCACATCCACGTGAGCTACGATGCTTCCTCATTTACCTCCACGGCGGAGCAGAATGAATTCGAATCCACTGTCCGCCGTGAAGTTGAGCGAGCCAAAGCCCGTGTGAGCTTTTCGGCGACTGGGCGCCCGAAGTCGCTGTGAAAGTTGCCTTGTTCCTGGGGAACAAGGCTGCGCTATTGCACAGCAACAACGCTACTTCCCCAGCTCGCTGAGGTCTTTGATCAGATGCGCGAGCTGCTGCTCGTTGAGCGTGGCCACGAGGCCGTCGGGCATGACGGTGCCGCCGGTTTGGATCTTGGCGGTGTCGTTCTTGGGGATGGATTTCACGATGCCGGCCATGTCGCGAATGCCAATGGCGTCGGCGGTCTCGGTCTGTTTGAAGCCGGTGATGACCGTGCCGTCCTTCATCGTGACGGTGGCGGCCTCGAAGTTCTCTTTCACGTTCAGCGCAGGCCACACGACCTCGGTGACGATCATGTCGATGGGCAAACCGCGGGCGATGGCGCTCAAGTCGGGACCGATCTTGCTCTGCGCAGCTCCGGGGATGTGGCAGGCGATGCAACCGGCGGCTTCGTAGATCTTTTTACCTTCGGCGGCATTTCCAAAGGTGTTCGCGCCTTTGACGATGTTGGCGATGTATTCCTTCGTGTAGGCCGGCAGCGCCGAATTGATGCCCGCGAGCTTCATGAGCAGCGGCGAGAGTTTCGCGTCGTTTTTGCCGAGGTTGTTGAGTGTGGTGAGCACCTTTTTGGCCTGCGCAGCATCCAGCGCGTCCTTCTTCTGCAAAGCACGCATCAGCGCCGCATGGCCTTCGGCACGCGAAACGAGCGCGGCGAGCTTCGAGGTGTCTTTGAGAGCCAAAGCAGCCACCTCATCCGGTTTCAGACTGATGAGCGCATCGAGCGCCTGCGGCATGTTTTGCTCCAAAGCGAGCTTTCGGATGCTTGCGGTGAATGCGCCGACTTTCCAGGCTCCCGCAAGCCGGATGCCCTGCGCACGCAAAGCGGTATTTTGGGACTCAAACAACGGTGCGAGCAGCTTTTCGGCGTTTTCAGGCTTCGCGGCCTTCAACGCCGCCAAGACGGCGGCGTTTTGGCCCGCACGCTCGAAGATGAAGGCCACATCCTCGCCGCTCGCGGCCCCGGCGAGCGCTTTGAGCCACTTCGTCTGGCGTTCAGCATCGCCTTCATGCTTCGCGATCTGTTCGCGCATGATCGCGGCCGCTTTGGCGTTTGCGTTTGGCGTGTAGCCGATCGCGGCACCGCTGAGGTTTTTGAGGTCGTTCGGGTTGTTTTCCACCCACCCGTTTTGCAGCGCAAAGATGAGGTGCTCATCCTTCTCGAAGGCCGGTTTCGCCGACCACAGAGGATTCAGCACATGCAGCGTCTTCGTGAGCGCATGCAGGTGGTAACCGTTGAATTCTTGGTCGAGTGCCCGTGCGGCGATGGTGGCCGCTTTCGCATCCTTCACATAACTCGCCGCGACGATGGCCTCCAGCCGCACGAGAGCGTCTTCGTCGGCAATTTGGGCTTCCAGCAGCGTCAAAGCATCCGCCAGCTTGCTATCGCGTGCCCAAGTGCCGATCACGCGGGTGGCGTAGGCGCGGATGCGGGCATCTGGTGATCTCAGCAGCGCTTTCAGCAGCTCCGGGCGCAGCGTTTCATGCGCCTCATAAAGCGAGAGAGCTTGGAGTTGGCGATAGGCGTCTTGTTTTGGAGTCCACGCATCGAGCGCGGTGATGACTTCTTTGCTCTCACGCTCAATGAGAAGGCGTTTCGCCTGATACCAAGCCCAGCGCTCTTTGGAATCGAGCTGCTCTAGGAGGTCTTCGACGTTCTTTTTGACGAGAGTGACCGGATTGACTTTTTGACCGGCTTTCCAAGTCACGCGCCAGATGCGGCCGTGTTCTTTGTCGCGGTCGGGGTGGCGGTAGCTGGCCTGATAGTGACCGATGATCGGGTTATACCAATCCGCGACGTAAATGCCGCCATCGGGGCCCATGCGGACTTCGACGGGGCGGAAGACGTTGTTTTTGGTCTCGATGATGTTCGGCAGTCGCGTGGTGTTGAACATCCCATTCTCGAATTTCAGCTCGTGCCATTCGAGGAGGTTTGCGTAGTAGCCGCCGATGACGATGCGGCCCTGCATCTCTTTCGGAAACATGCTGCTGTGGAGGAACTCCTGTCCCACCTGCTTGATCGGCGCGAGGCAGAGGTTCATCGCCTGCGCATTCACCGCGAGATCCGAGCGCACCATGCCCGGCGTGGTGAACCAACTGCCGATGTTCGCACCGCTCTTGTGAAACGCCTGGCCGTATTCCGTGGTGGTGACGCCCCAGCAGTTCGCCCCGGCGGAGGACCATTGGAAAAAGGGATCGAGATGCCCCGTGCGCGGCCGGTAGCGCCACACGCCGGCGCGGTTCAGCGTCTCCACGCCATACGGCGTCTCGACTCGCGAGTAGATGTGATGCCCCTGCGTGAACCACAGCTCGCCGCCGAAGCCCCAGTTGATGCAGTTGATCATCTGATGCGAATCGGCGGTGCCGAAACCGCCGAGCACGATGCGCTTCGTGTCCGCTTTGTCGTCGCCATCGGTGTCCTTGAAGTGCAGCAGCTCTGTTCCCTGAGCGACATACAGGCCGCCATCGCCGAGTTCGAGGCCTGCGGGCATGAAGAGGCCCTCGACGAACTTGTGAAACTTGTCCGCTTTGCCATCGCCATCCGTGTCCTCGCACACGAGCACGTAGTCGTTGGCTTTTTCGCCCGGTTTGATCTGCGGATAACTCACCGCGCAGGCCACCCAAAGGCGACCGCGTTCATCCCAGCGCATCTGGATCGGCTTCACGATGCCGTCGGCCTCGCTGGCGAAAAGATTCACCGCGAAGCCATCCATGATCTGAAACGACGCCAGCTCCTCCTCCGGCGACTGCGGCTTCGCCGTGGGCGGCTCGACGGGGATCGACGATCGCACGCCAATCGGCGTCACCGGTTTGCCTTCAATGGCCGCCCAGATGTTTTTCTCGGCTTGGTCGAGCAACGGGCGAAAATCCTCCATCTCC
>JBKCXA010000235.1:0-2373 GCA_046316935.1 Prosthecobacter sp. | reverse complement strand
ATTTGGCACGGCGGACCGCAGTCTCAGCCTCACGGGCCTGGCACCGCTCTCCACGCTGAACTTCCGCGTCCTAGCTACCAATGCCGCTGGCACCACCGCCAGTGCGAATCAGGTCATCACGACCTACGCAGATGCCGAAATCGTGGTCGAGGATCACACCGGCAGCGGCCTCACCGATGGCACGGGCACGATCAGCTTTGGCACCGTCGCCGTCGGAGCATCACAGAACCGCCTCTTCACCATCCGCAACAGCGGCACAGTCGGCACACTCACGGGGCTGGCGGTCAGCAAGGATGGCGCAGCATCCGCTGACTACAGCATCGGCACGCTGGGAGCCACCAGCCTCCTGCCGGGTGAGTCCACCACCTTCACCGTCACCTACACCCCCTCCACAGGCGGCACCCGCGGTGCCGCCATTCACATCGCCAGCAATGACGGTGATGAAAACCCCTTCAGCATTGCTTTGAGCGGGGATAACTTCCTCGACGCAGCCTTTGTCAGCGCCGTCGATGTGCCCATCACGCAAAACGGTTACACCGTGCCCAGCGGACGCAGCTTGCAGGTCAGTCTCGGCTTTGCCCCGCCACCCGGCACTTCGCTCACCGTCATCCGCAACACCGCCGCCACTCCCATCAGTGGTACTTTCGTCGATCTGCCTGAGGGCGGCATCCTCACGGCCAATTTCGGCGGACAGACTTATCTTTTCCATGCCAGCTACACCGCTGGAGATGGGAATGACCTCATCCTGACCCGTGCCTATGACTGGCGGTGGGTGAAAGGCAGCAGCAGTTTCAGCATCACTAATTTTTTCGTTGGTCAAGGAGTCGCGGACCCTGCCAACACGCCTATTGGTCGGAGCGCATGCATGACCTGGACGGATGCTACAGGTGATCTGTGGTTCTTTGGCGGCTTCAGCGGCTCCTATCACAATGACCTCTGGCGCTTCAACCGTGCGACAACGAACTGGACCATAATGAAGGTCAGTGGGAGTGGATTCAATCTGAACGGGGTGTATGGCATTCAGGGCACGGCGGGAGCGGCCAATTTCCCCGGCTCACGTCAGGGCGGCGTCACCTGGATCGACTCCAGCGGCCGGATGTGGCTCTTCGGCGGCTTTGGCTACCCAGCCTCCGGAACCACTACCGGTGTCCTCAATGACCTCTGGCGCTATGACCCCGCCACCAACAACTGGACCTGGATCAGCGGCAGCACGGTGATCAGTGCCAATGGCACCTATGGCACCCAAGGCACTGCCGCCCCTGCCAATACGCCCGGTGCCCGCCAGCTATCCACCTCATGGATTGATGCCTCCGGCAATCTCTGGCTCTTTGGCGGCACTGGCCTTCCGGCTACAGGCACCACGCAGGGCACGCTCAATGACCTGTGGAAGTTTGATCCTGCCACCTCCCAGTGGACCTGGGTCAAAGGTGGTAACGTCATCAGTGCGAACGGAACCTACGGCACCTTGGGCACCCCGGCTCTAGCCAATACCCCCGGCACACGCCAGGGTGCGGCAGGCTGGATCGACGACCAGGGCCGCTTCTGGCTCTTCGGTGGCCTCGGCTATGGCAACAGCATCACCAACGGCTCTCTCGGCGATCTCTGGCGTTACGATCTGGCGACGAATATGTGGACTTGGATCAACGGAACCGCCTCTTCCACCGCCAATCAAAACGGCGTCTATGGCCGCCAAGGCATCGCTGCTGCCACCAACGCCCCCGGCTACCGCTATTACTCCGCCGCTTGGCGTGACACCCGCGGCCGCCTCTGGCTCTTCGGTGGCAATGGACGCGCCGCTACTGGCAGCACCGCCGCAGAGTTGAGCGACCTGTGGAGCTACGATCCCGCTGCCAACCAGTGGACCTGGGTCAAAGGAGCCCAGAACCATCAAAACAACGGCATTTACGGGACCCTTGGCCAACCAGACGTAGCGAGTTTGCCTGGCGGACGTCAGCAGACGAGCAGTTTCGCCACCAATTCCTCTGTTCGTGACCTCTGGCTGTTCGGCGGCCTCGGTTTTCCCGCCACCGGCACCACCAGCGGCCGCTTGAACGACGTTTGGCACCTCGATTTGCCCGCCATCCCCACCGTCACCACCCTCGCCGCCACCACCAGCATCATCCCGGATGGCCTGCCGACCAGCCTGCGCTTCACCTACAGCACCGCCGCCAATCTCAGCGGTGCCACCTCCACCGCCTGGCAACCCCTCGGCACCGTGAACACCACAGGCAGCGTCTTCATCCCGGGCCTCGACTACGGTGCCACCTACTATTTCCGCGCCGAAGTCATCAACGCTACAGGAACCGCCGCTGGAGCCCTATTGAGCTTCACCATCCCTGACGTGCCGGACAGCGCCATCGAGCAGCCAGCTGG
>JBKCXA010000234.1:0-10670 GCA_046316935.1 Prosthecobacter sp. | reverse complement strand
GGCCTGCATCGCCGGACTGGCGAGTCGCTGCGACCACTCGCGGAAGTCGCGCAAGGCCCACAGGCACATCACCCACGCTCCAGCGCCCTGCCAGAGGTGGCCGTCATCACTGAGGACGACGATTTCCTGATCAGCGTGGAGTTGATCAATGGCCGGGCAGCGCTGCCTGGCCTCGGGTGCATCGTAAGGGATGAATTCGAGGCGCACATAAGCAGGCTGACCTGACAGCCATCGACGCACGCTGCTGCACAGGCCGCAACGAGCGTCGTAGAAGAGGGTGAGGGTGTTCATGGTGTTGCGAAGAGAAGATGAGTGCGATGGATGAAGTGCTCAGTCGCCTGCGGCGCAGTGCTCAGTGGCAGATTGGAGCCGACTGAGCACTGAGAACTGAGCACTCGGACCGGCTCACAGCGTGTCGAGAGCATTCGCGGGACGTGGCATGCGCATCATCGGCGGCACGGGCGGAGGCATGGTGGCGAGGTGAGCACGCTTCCGCATGCGGGTGAAGAGGTAGAGATTGAAGAAGTGCATGCCGCCGAGGGCGAGCAGGACGATGCCCATCTTCGAGCTGAGGACCTCAAACACGCCTCGTGCATCGAGGATGTCCTCGGTGGTCTTCAGGTAGAGCGACACGAAGCCGATGTTCACGAGGTAAAAGCCGACGACGAGCAGGTGGTTGACGCTGTCGGCGAGCTCGGTGTTGCCGTGGAAGCATTCGACGAGAAACACGCGGCCGTTTTTGTGGAGCGTGCGGGCCACCCACACGGTCATGCTGACCGCGAGGGCGAGGTAGAGGGCATAGGTGATGACGGTTTCGTTCATGGCTTGGGTTCCTTTCGTTGGGTTAGGGTGTGGATTGGGGTTTCAAGGACCTCACAGGAGGTCAAATCGGGCGCTGAGCCGGCGACGCGGCCGCGTGGCGCAGGGCAGGGGAATGCGTTCCGGACGTGGCGGAAGGTTTTCCGGCAGGCGCACCTGCCGGGCGAGACCGAGGCGGTGCAGCAGGGCGATGAACCACCAGCCGGGATCGGCCTGCCCGCGATGCAGACCGAGGCGGGCAGAGTTTGGGTAGGCGTGGTGATTGTTGTGCCAGCATTCGCCCATGGTCAGGAGTCCGAGATGCGGCAGGTTGAAGCCCTGCACGGCATGGCCTTCGAGATGCCAGTCACGCTCGCCGATGTTGTGCGCGAGGTGGCCGATGAGCCAGTGACCGGTGAGCGAGGTGACGATGCGCACGCTGATACCCCACACGACCCAGCTCCAGCCGCCCAAGGAATAGAGGAGCATGGCGAGCGGCAGTTGTTGGAGCATCCAGGTGCGTTCGAGGAGGCGGTAAAAGGGATCGTTGGCCCTTTCGGGTTCGAGTTCGAGCCGCGGCGGGTTTTCCAGACGGATCTCGGCATGCAGATTCCACCAGGCATCCCGCCAAAAACCGGCCCTATGAATGAAGAAGGGATGGCAGTGGCCGTGGCGCTGCGCCCAGTCGCGGATCTCGTGCAGGTAAATCATGCCGAAGGGCCCGCCCATGCCCACCAGCGTCCCGAGATACACGAGGAGTCTCTCCAGCCATTTCGGGCATTCAAAGCTCCGATGAATCAGCAACCGGTGCAGGCCGACGGTGTGCCCGAGGCAAAGAGTCACCACCGTGAGCACGGCCGAGAGCACCACAGGTGTTTCGCCGAAGGTCATCACTCCGCCGACGACTGCGATGAGGAGATGCGTGAAGAACCAGAGCGACTTCTTCGGTGACCACACGACCTTGCCTGCGTCCGGATTGGTGAGAGCCGACATGGCGTGCATGCGGTGGACTTCGTTGTCGTGGGTTTTCATGCTATTAACTTCTAAAGTTTCAGGAAATAAAGAAACATAAGGTCAAAAAAAGGGATCAACCGAGGAGTTTCATCGCCCACTGAAGGGCGGAGGCGTGTTTCATGCTGGAGATGGTGTCGGAGACCTTGATGCCGAACTCGACGAACTCCTGTAGTTCCTTCATCTGCTGGTGGAATTCGCGGCCTGGCCCCTTCGACTCGGCTTTGGTGCGCTCAGCGCAGGATTTGAGGACTTCGAGGGCGGGGACAATCTCGCGGCGTTTGCGCTCACGGGCGATGGTGACGACCATCTTCCACACATCCTTCTCCGCTTGGAAAAACTCCTTCCGCTCGCCTTTGCGGTGGATGATCTGGATGAGGCCCCAGCCGACGAGTTCGCGGAGGTTGGTGTTGGCGTTGCCACGGCTGATCTGGAGCTTTTCCATGATCTCATCCGTGTACATCGGCTCGGGGGCCGTCATGAGCAGGGCGTGGATCTGCGCCATCGTGCGGTTGATGCCCCAGTGGCTGCCGAGAGCACCCCACTGCGCCACGAAGTCATCACGGGCGGCTTCCCATTCGGTTGGTGTGCTGTCTGGCATCTTGGTTTTCAGATACTTCTGAAAGATGGGTGATGCAAGAGGGAAGTTGGCTGGTATTGGCTCGCTCACTTCTTCGCGATCTTATACAACGCCCCAGCGGAACGGATGAAAAGAGCGCCATCGGCCACGACGGGTGAGGAGGTGATGAGCTCGGGCAGCACGTTGGTGCCGAGGACTTCGAATTTTTCGGGGCTGGCCTTCACGAGGTAGCACTGGCCGGGGTCGTTGCAGATGAGGAGCTTGTCGCCGAGGACGATGGGGCTGGGGAGGAAGCGGCCCTGAAGGCGGTCTTCCCAGAGGTCCTTGCCGGTTTTCGCATCCGTGGCGGAAAGGATGCCGCCGCGAGTGATCTGGTAGTAGGTGCCATTCAGCAGCACGGGGCAGGCCTCGCTGGCGTTGCGCTTGTCTTTGTCCCAGACGGTGTGGCTCTCGGTGATGTCGCCGGACATTTTGGCGTCGATGCGGATGGCGACGGTGTGGGCACGCTCGGAGCCGGTGTTGAGGATGAGGAGATCACCGAGACGCACGGGCGGGATGGCGGCGTTGAAGCCGCCATGGCGCACGGTCCAGAGTTCCTTGCCGGTTTTCACGTTGTAGCCGAAGGCGGCACGGGAACCGATGGAGACGAGGACCTCGGTGCCGTTCAAATCGAAGACAGCGGGCGTGTGGTAGGCTTTGCGCATGTCGCCATCGCGGGTGGGTTTGCCTTCCTTGTCGAGGTCGCCGTAGTCGGTGGTGCGGGGCGTGGTCCAGAGGGTCTCACCGGTCTTTTTGTTGAGGGCGGTCACGAACTGCTTGTCGATGCCGTCAAAGGTCAACACGAGCAGGTCACCATGCACAAGCGGCGAGGAGCCGGGGCCGCGAAAGTGGCGGGCATTGATGTCACGGCGCTGCCAGACGGTCTTGCCCGTGGCGGGATCGAGGCGGGCGGTGCCGTAAGTGCCGAAGTGGACATAGAGCGCGTCTTCCTCGAGCACCGGCGAGGGCGCGGCGTAGTTGTTCAGCGGGTTGCCAAGCTCCTCGGGGGCGGTGTTTTCAAACTGGAGGATGTGATGCATGATCTTCCCGCTGTGACGGTCGATGCCATAAACATACATCTGCTTTCCATCCGCAGTGGCGGCGGTGAACCAGATGACGTCGCCGCCGATGACCGGCGTGCTGTGGCCGCTGCCTTCGAGCGGCGTGCGCCAGGCGATGTTTTTGCCGGAAGCACCGTCCCATTCGAGCGGCAGCTTCGCCACGTCCGCCGCGGGCACGATGCCATCGCGGGTGGGGCCTGCCTTCACCGGCCAGAACAGAGGCGTGGTGGCCGGCTGGGCAGCGGCGGTCAAAGCGAGGGCAAAAACAGCGGAGAGGGTGGTGTGGAAGGACATGCGGGCAAAGGGGACGAAGACGCGGTGCGCATTCTTTCGATGCGAAAGACCACCGCAAGCCTCGAAACGGCCTTTTGTGATCAGCTTGAAGCCAGCGCCGAGTGCGCCACGAGCTCGCGGTAGTAGCCGTTTTGAGCCTGAAGCTGCTCGTGCGTGCCGCTGGCGATGAGACGGCCATGCTGCATGACATGAATCACATCCGCGCCGGTGATCGTGGCCAGGCGATGCGCAATGACAAAGCATGTGCGGTCCTTTCGCAGCGTATCGAGCGCCTGCTGGATGAGGTGCTCGGACTTCGCGTCCACCGCGGAGGTGGCCTCGTCGAGCAGGAGCACGGGCGCATCCTTTAAAAAGGCCCGCGCCATCGCCAGCCGCTGTCTTTCGCCACCACTGAGCAGCACGCCGCGCTCGCCGACCTCCGCGTCGAGTCCGCCAGGCATCGCCCGCACAAAGTCCTCCGCGCAGGCCAGACGCAGTGCCTGCCACATTTCGTCGTCGGAGGCATCCTCGCGGCCGATGCGCAGATTCTCCCGCACCGACCCGGCAAACAAAAACGCCTCCTGCGTCACATAACCCACCGCCTGGCGTAGCGAGGCCTTGCTCAGTTCGTTCAACGGCACGCCATCGAGTGTGATGACACCTTTCTGCGGATCATAAAACCGCGTCAAAAGCTGGAACAGCGTGCTTTTCCCGCTGCCCGTGGCACCCACAAACGCCACCGTCTGCCGCGGCTGCACATGAAAGGAAATCGCATGCAAGATCTCGCGATCCTCGCGATAGCCAAAGCTCACGTCACGGAACTCCACCTCGCCACGCACACTCGTGACCGCACGACCGCTTTCGAGGTCCTCGACATCTTCATGGTCGAGGATGGCAAACACACGCTTCGCTGCGGCGAGGCCATTCATGAGCGTTTGGTTCACACCGTGCAATCTCGCGATCGGTTCATACAAAAAGCCCACGAGCAGAATGAACTGCATCAACTGCCCCGGCGACATCTCCCCGCGGATGCACCACATCGCCCCTGCCATCAGCAGCAAGATGAGGCCCGCATTGCCCAGCAGCGTCATCGAAGGCGCATAAAACGCCCAGGCCGACATGAGGTGCGTCTGCTTGCGACGCAGGTCCTCGCTTGCCTCGCCAAACCGCCGCTGCCGCGCCTCCTCCGCCGTGAAGCTCTTCACCTGGCGGATGCCGGTGATCGTGTCATGCAGCGTGTCATTGAGCCGGCTCGTCGCCTCACGCGCTGCGGTGCTGCGTGGCGAGACCCAGCGGCTGTAGATCCAGCCTCCCGCCGCGATCAACGGTGTCGGTGCCAGCACGATCAAGGCGAGCCGCGTGTCCACCACCAGCATCACGATGGCCGTCAGGATGATTTGCAGCACCGCCGTGGCCCCCTGTTCAATGCCTTCCAGGATCACGCGCTGTGTCGCGGGCACATCATCGGCCAGCCGCGTCATCACATCCCCCGTCGTTTGATGATCAAACCAGCGTAGCGGCAGATGCGCCATCTTGCGATGAAGCTGGCCGCGCAGGTCGGTGATCATCGCCTGCTCAAAAGCGCAGTTCAGCCGCGTGCGGGCATAAAACAACGCCTCGCGCACCGTGAAGGCACCCAGCGCCAACAGTCCCGCCTGCCAGATGCCGTCCATGTTTTTTGCGGGAATGAGATCATCCATGAACCAGCGCACGACGCCCGGAAACACGAGAATGAGAAGCGTCCCCGCCACCGCCAGCCCGAGCTGCCCCGCCGCCATCCGCCAATGCCCTTTCGCAAACGCCAAAAGCCGACGCATCGCGTCGGAAAGCGTCATTGGAGCCGTGGAAGAAGTCACCCTGGGAGTTTGCACGGGTCGTAGATGCCGCGCAGGTGAATTTATTCAGCGGCGGTCATGGCGTGGTGACCTTCAGCCGCACAAAAACCTTGCTGTTGCCACTGAGTGGCACGCTGAAGGTGTGCTGCGGCGGGGTGCTCGTGTTGGGAATGCTCACCCAACTGCCGGGAGCCAGCGTGGCGCTCCATTCCGCGCCGTAGCTCACGCCGCTCACGCCCGGCGGACGGGTGAAGCTGAGGACGTAGTTTGAGCCATTCACCTGCGGCACCGGCAGCGCCCGCGACACACCCTGCGTGGGATTGAGGCCGAAGGCATACTCGAGGAGGTTCGGCACGTCATCGAGATCGAAGTCGGCCGTGTCGGCAGTGTTACCAGCATTGCTGTAAGTGCCGAAATGTGTCTGCCGCCAGCTTTCCTGGGCGCTGAGGGCACTGCCAGGGATGTTCGCCTGGAGGAGGTAGGGGGACAGGGTGTAGCTCGTCGTGCCGCGCCGTACGGCCTCAAAGTGCCCGCCGATCCAAAGCTGGCCGGGGTAAGGAACCACAAGCGTGGTAATCACGGTGCTGCTAATCCTTTCGCCCGGCTGGTCGAACTCGGTGTCAGACATCTTCCAGGTGCTTCCATTCCATTGATGAAGGGGAAAGTTGACGCCCCCAGCTCCGAATCCAGTGGCCACATACAGTTCAGGGCCGTGGGCCGCCACAGCCACCACGCCGCTGCCGGTCCATGACGGAAAGGCAGACCATTGGGCACCATCCCAGCGGGCTAGTCCCTGGGCAGCCAGTCCGCTGATCGCGGAAAAATTTCCTCCCGCGATGAGCCGTCCCTCCTGGACAACCAGCGAGTAAACCTGACCGTTAAACCCTCCCGGCAGCACGCTCCAGGCCAGCCCGTTCCACTTCACCACGCCCCGACCTCCGACATACATATCGTTGCCCACGGAGACGATGGATCGAGCTGGATGCAAAGACAAATGAAGGCCTCCTCCCACCTGCTGCCATTGGAAGCCGCTCCAACTTGCGAGCGACCACACTTCGTTTCCATCAATCGCCTGGAAGCTGCCCACAGCATACAGCGAACCGTTGTGCCAGTGTAGAGCATGGATTCGGTTGCTGAAAACACCACCCAGCACCTGCCAAGAGGCACCGTTCCAATGCTGCACGCGGCAGGTGGTTTGCAGGAAGAATGTCTCCACGATCTCGGCCGCGAACACATTCACACCTTGTTTGGCGATGGCAATGACCGGCTGCTGCAAGCCGGCACCGAGGGCCTGCCAGGTGCTTCCGTTCCATAGGGCCACTCGCCTGGCATTGGCCCCGCCTGCTCTCGTGAAGCTGCCGCCGATCACCACCTGCCCGCCCTCCGCAGCCATGCAATTGACCGTGCGATTGATGTTTTTGGAGAAGGGATTCCAATCAGCGCCATCCCAGGCGGCCAGATTGTTCGCGAAGTTGAAGGAGGTGGCGAATGTGACGGGGTCTTGCCGATCTACCTCGCTAAAGGTGCCAGTGACCAGGAGCTCTCCTTGGAACCAGCCCAGGCACCCTGGGCTGGGAGAACCGGAGGAAATGCTGACCAACGATCCGATGGCCTCAGCGGTTCCGGCGGGAACATGTCGGTAAACAGCCGGGGCACCACCACCCCAGGAAGGCCACCAGGCCAAAAAATACAATTCCGAGCCGTTGGTCGCCATGTCCCAGGCGGGATCAGTCTCCAGGCTGGTCCACGCGCTGCCATTCCATCTTGCCACCCCGCCCTCACCTCCGGCCACGACAGCTCCTTGAAACACAAGCAGCCGTCTCACCTCGTCCGCCATGCCACCGCCAAGCCCGCTCCACATCGTCCCGTTCCAGGCGGCGACCCGGTTCGCCGATGAGCCGTCTGCGGAGCTGAAGGTGCCACCCGCGTATAGCAGCCCGCCATGTGCCAGCAAGGTGTTGACCGTTCCGTTCACCCCCGATCCTACAGCTGACCATGCCGCCCCGTCCCAGCGGGCGATATTGGACACCGCCACACCTCCGGCCTGGCTGAGGGCACCTCCCACGAAGACATTGGAGCCGTTCACGGCGATCGCCTTAGGGTTTCCGGACAGTCCTGATCCCAGGGCATGCCAGGCCGTTCCATCCCATCGGGCGATGCGATTCACTGGCGCTCCGCCCGCCGAGGTAATGCCTCCCACATATAGATTACCCCCACCAAACGCCAGGCAGCCAACCGAGCCATCCACCCCGCCGCCCACAGGCCACCAACGTGTGCCGTCCCACCGGGCGATGTTGCTTGTCGTGATGCCTCCGATCCGAGTGAAATCACCTCCGGCGTATAGATTGCCCGCTCCATCATCCGCAAAACTGTAGATCGTGCCATTCGTGCCGAGCATGTCATTGTTCAGGCTCACCCAGTCGGCATCACTCAAGGTCGGATCAATGCGCAGCGGATACGCGGCTCCCTCGTCCGCCACCACGATCTCGATCCGCGTGGCATCCAGCGCCTTCATCGTGGCGGCATGCTCCCTGCCGGTGGCATCGGTGACCTTCAGCCTGCGGTAGGCGATTTCGCGGCCGGAGCCTGCGAGCACGAGATTTACGCCTGCCGACATGCTTTCGCAGACTGCTCCCTCGACTTTTAACCTTAGTCGTAGCGGCCCGGAGCCTGCGGGACGTTCATCGAGCACAAAATCCTGCCTCATTCCCTCGGCGCTGACGGTGAACTCCTCAGTCACCTCTGCCCGGACGAGCCTCACGAGCGTTTCGCTGGCATCCACACGGCCCTCATTCGCCAGTTCCCGGCAGGTCTCCCGGCCCAGCGCCTGCGTGATGAGGCGGAAGGATTCCTTCTCTCCGGTGGACACGACCTGGAGGCCGCGGGAGGTGACCCGACCTTCGAGTTGCTGAAACGCGCAGCGGAGGAGCGCCTGCCCGTCTTTCATGGTGATGCCGACGGAGCGTCCACCGTCCGCCTTCGTGGCGTTCGCGGCCAGTTCTGCGAGCGAAGCGGCCTCATTGGCACCCAGGACTTGGACGGCAAGAAGAAAGCCCGCGAGGGCGATGAACAAGGATGGGCGCATTCCTCTTCATGCTGACAGAAAGTCTTGGAACTGGCAATCCGAAAGCCTCGTGGGGCAGGAGGGGATAAATCGGGCCTGGCACGAATGCGATTTCCACGTTGCCGTGAAGCGGGGGCGCGGGATAGGCTGTGGGCTGCATGACCCCTTTCCTCATCGACGCGTTTGTCCTCGTGGCCTACTTCGGCCTCATCCTCGGCATCGGGCTGTCCCAGCGCAGCAAGAGTGACAGCGTGGAGGGCTTCACGCTTGGGGACCGGCAGATCGCCTGGTGGGCGGTGCTGGCCTCCATCCTGGCGGCGGAGATCAGCGCGGCCACCTTTCTCGGCGCGCCGGAGTCTGGCTACAGCCGGCAAAACTGGAGCTACGCGCAGTTTGCCATCGGCACGGTGATGGCGCGCATCATCGTGAGCTTTTTGTTCATCCCCATCTTCTACAAGCACAACGTCATCTCGCTGTATGAGTTCCTGGAGACGCGGTTCGGGCCGCTGACGCGGAAGTTTGCCTCGATCACCTTCATGGTCACCCGTGTGCTGGCGATGGGCACGCGGCTCTATGTCTCCGCCATCATCCTCGTGCTCGCGGTGGCGATGTGGCAGGGCGGCGCGGTGGATGCGAACACGAAATTCTGGCTCTACGCCGGCGCGGTGGTGGTGGTGACGCTGCTCACGGCCATTTACACCTCGGTCGGCGGCATCCGGGCGGTTATCTGGACGGATTTCATCCAGGTGGGCGTGCTGGTGGCCTCGCTGGGCTTCACGATTCCTTTTCTGCTCTCCAAGATCCCCGGCGGCTGGGGTGCGGTGACGGAGGTGATCAAAAGCCCGGTGTTTTTCGATTTTGCCAAACCAGCGGACTCCCCCGGTGCCTGGGCCTGGATCACGAATGTGCTCACCAATGAATACACCATCTGGGCGGCGGTCATCGGCAGCACGTTTGTGACAATGAGCACGCATGGCATCGACCAGGACACCGTCCAGCGCATGCTCACGGCCAAAAACCGCCGTCAGAGCGCCTTCGCCACGATTTTGAGCGGCATCGTCGATCTGCCCATCGTCTCCGCCTTCATCCTCATCGGTGTGTTGTTGAAGGCCTACTACTCGGCGCATCCGGTGGCCAATCTGCCGGCGGAATCCCGCGAGGTTTTCCCCTTCTTCATCATGCATGAGATGCCTGCCGGCATGCGCGGCCTCGTGACCGCCGGCATCCTGGCGACCGCGATGGGATCGCTCAGCACGGCGCTCAATGCGCTGGCGACGAGTTTCAGCCGCGACTTCATCCTGCCGAGGCTGCCAGCCGATGCGCCTGAGTCCCGACGGCTCGCGGTGCTGCGGTGGAGCACGGTGGGTTTTGCCGGGCTGATCATCGGGGTGGGCGTGTGGACGGCGTGGTTCATGGCGCACAATCCGAAGGTGGAGATCCTGCCGCTGGTGCTCGGCATCCTCGGCTTCACCTTTGGCTCGCTGCTGGCGGTGTTTTTGCTGGCGGTGCTCACGAAGACCCGCGGCTGCGATGCCGGCAACGTGCTCGGCATGGTCTGCGGCATCGCGGCGGTGCTGTTTTTGAGCAATGTGCTCGGCGTGCAGAAGGCCTTTGGCATCAGCGAGCCTTTTGTGCTGTCCTTCCCCTGGCGCATCACGCTGGGCACCTTCACGACGCTCGCCGTGGCGGGGCTTTTCCGCACCCCGGCGTTCAAAGTGGCCGAGGAGGCTGCTCGCGAGGCGGAGCGGACGGCTTCGTAATCCCAGCGAAAGTCCAAACCGAGGGCACGAGGTTCAAGGCCGATCCCTTGCCGAAGCTCACGCGGTCATCGCCGCATGCATCAGCTTCTCCTGCGTGGCTTCCTCACGGGTGAATTCACCACCGATGCGGCCTTCGCGCAGCATCAGGATGCGGTCGCTCATGCCGATGAGCTCCGGCAGCTCGCTGGAGACGAGCAGCACGGCTTTTCCGGCGGCGGTGAGCTTGTTGATGATCTCGTAGATTTCGAG
>JBKCXA010000233.1:0-3278 GCA_046316935.1 Prosthecobacter sp. | reverse complement strand
GGACGTTTTCTGCGACCGCATCTCTCGCGCCTCGGCCATCACGCATGCCCATGACAGATCGCGGCTCGCCTGCGTGCTTCACGGCCTGCTGGTGCGTGCCCTCATGCGCGGCGAAAAACCCGCTGTGGCTCACGCCAGCGCCGCCGCTGAATTCCGAGCCCGTCACTCGACACATGCAGAGTATTCCCACTGCTCGCCGCTGCTCAATCCTGATCTCGGCAACGCTTCTGAATCCACCATCGAGTCCAGCGGCTATGTGCTGCACACGCTCGAAGCCAGCCTGTGGTGCCTGCTCACCACCCGCAGCTTTTCCGAGTGCGTCCTCAAAGCCGTGAACCTCGGCGATGACACCGACACCACTGGCTGCGTCGCCGGAGGCCTCGCTGGCATCCATTACGGCTTCGACGCGATCCCCGCCGATTGGCTCCAAGCCCTTCCGCGCCAAAAAGACCTGCACGACCTCTTCACCCGCTTCCTTCAGAACACCCAAACCGAAACACCGCAAGAGATAAGAAAGACGCAAGAGCCCTGAACCACCATCTCTCGCGTCTCTCCAGCCTCTCGCGGTGTTAATGCCTCCCACTCACTGACTCACCACTCTCTCATTCATCACTGCCTTATGCTCCAAGTCCTCCAAGCCGACATCACTCAACTCGACGTCGATGCCATTGTGAACGCCGCCAATTCCTCGCTGCTCGGTGGCGGGGGTGTGGATGGAGCGATTCACCGCGCCGCCGGGCCGGAACTGCTGGCCGAATGCCGCATGCTGAACGGCTGCCGCACGGGCGAGGCAAAGATTACGAAGGGCTATCGACTGAAAGCCCGTCACATCATCCACACCGTCGGCCCCATCTGGAACGGCGGCCAAAGCGGCGAGCGCGACAAGCTCAGCGCCTGCTACACAAACTCCCTGCGTCTCGCCGCGGAGAACGGCCTGCAAAGCATCGCCTTCCCCTGCATCTCGACCGGCGTCTATCGCTTCCCGGCCGATGAAGCGGCAAAAATCGCCGTGGAGAGCGTGCGGGCGTTTTTGGAAACGCCGTGTTCGATCCGGAAAGTCATCTTTTGCTGCTTCAGCGAGGCAGACCGGGCGCGGTATGAATGTCTTTTGGACGCTTGAAGGCATGAACGATACCTCCCCAACTCGAAAGCATGGTTTTCGCGTTTCAGCCTTGGACGGAGCCATTTTGCTACTCGGGGCTGTTGTGACTCTCTGGCTGCGAAATGAGTCGTTTCCGCTTTGGTGGCTCGTTCCGATGGCGCTGGGGCATTTCTTCCTCTTCTGCAATGTCTTCCTCGTTTGGCGGAGGCTCGAACTGGCGTGGGCAGCCGGGTTTGTGATTCTTGTCTGCATTCATCTCGCGGTTGGTTACACCAACTGGCTCGCGCCGCTGCTCCTGCAGACTCCGGTCACGGTTTTTGTGATCTGGCAGCAACAGCGTTCACCGTGGTATCACGGCATCATTGCCCGGCGCATCAATCCCAGGCTCGATGACTATCTGGCTGGTCGGTTGAGTCGTTGAAGGTCTCACGCAAAGGCGCAAAGCCGCAAAGAAAGGCAGGCGTTCTGAACCTTTGCGACTTTGCGCCTTTGCGTGAGTCATGGATCGGACCTTGCAGGCACTCACTCCACCGCACTGACATCCAGCTTCACGAAGTCGAGGAGTTCCTCGCTGCTCATGTCGGTGAGGAGTTTTTCGGCGCCGGAGCCGTCGCCGATGAGGTCTTGGGCGAGGGCGAGTTTGTCTTCGATGAGGGAATCGATGCGCTGCTCGATGGTGCCTTGGCAGACGAATTTGTGGACGATGACGTTCTTCTGCTGGCCGATGCGGAAGGCGCGGTCGGTGGCTTGGTTTTCGACGGCGGGGTTCCACCAGCGGTCGAAGTGGATGACGTGGCTGGCGGCGGTGAGATTGAGGCCGGTGCCGCCGGCTTTGACGCTGATGACCATGAAGGGCGGGCCGCCGGGCTGTTGGAAGGCTTCGACGAGTTGCGGACGCTTCTTCACGCTGGTGCCGCCATGCAGGATGAGGCCTTCGCGACCGAAAACCGTGCTCAAGTAACGAGCGAGCGGATCGCAGGTCTCGGCGAACTGGGTGAAGATGAGGGCGCGTTCGCGTTTCTCGGCCAGCTCGGTGCAGATCTCGGCGAGGCGGGCGAACTTGCCGCTATCGGCGGGAGCCCAGGCACCATCGCCATTCCAGTGGCTGGGGTGGTTGCAGACTTGCTTGAACTTCAGCAGGAAGCCGAGCACGAGGCCCTGTCGCTTGATGGGCTCCATCTCTTTGTCGGCGAGCATCTTGGCGAGTTGATCGACGAGCTTCGCGTAGATCGTGGCCTGGCGTTTGGTGAGGCCGCAGAAGGCTTTGAGCTCAATTTTATCCGGCAGATCGGTGATGATGCGCCGATCCGTCTTCATGCGGCGCAGGATGTAGGGCTTCACGAGTCGGCGCAGCGGTGCGAAGCCTTCGCTGGATTTGGCGCAGCGTTTCACGGCCTCGGCAAAGGAGGCGCTGCCGCCGAGCAGGCCGGGATTGAGGAAATCGAAGAGGCTCCAGAGATCGCCGGGTCGGTTCTCGACGGGCGTGCCGGTCAAAGCGATGCGGGCGGGGGCTTGCAGGCGCTTCACGGCCTTCGCAGAGCTGCTGCCGCTGTTTTTGATGGCCTGCGCTTCATCGAGGATGACGAGGCTCCAAGGATGAAGCTGCCAGGACTCCGTGCGCTGAAGAAACTGGTAGGTCGTGAGCATCACATCGTAGCCGCGCAGAGCCTCGGCGGGATGTTGAACAGCGAGATCGAGCTGCTCGCGAGAGGTCTGGGAAGGATGCGCGATGAAGAGTCGCAAATCGGGCGCGAACTTCGCGACTTCGGCCTTCCAGTTTCCGACGAGTGAGGCGGGAACGATGAGCAGCGATGTAGGCGCGTTCGCCAGAACGCGGGAGTTTGGGGTCTTTGCGGAAGCGATGTCCGCGCTTTGGCAAGCGCGCCTACGGTCGAGCAGCAAAGCGATCACCTGAATCGTCTTCCCGAGGCCCATGTCATCGGCGAGGCAGGCACCGAGGCCGAGCTGCATCATGAATTTCAACCACGCGAAACCTTGTCGCTGATACGGGCGCAGCGTGGCACGCAGATTTTCAGGCGGAGGAGCTTCGGAGGGCTGGGTGAGCTTTTCGAGCACTTCGGCGAGTTGCTTGCCCGCGATGACATCGCTCCACTCGCTCACGGTTTCGAGCTGCTCAGCCTCGGCGGCCGTTTTGGCCTCGCCAAAGCCCGCGAGG
>JBKCXA010000232.1:0-8820 GCA_046316935.1 Prosthecobacter sp. | reverse complement strand
GAATAGGTCTCGGCCTCGCGGATGGCCTCCAACGCGTTCAACTTCGGCTCGCCGATCTCATACATGACGAAGTCGAGTGACATCTTCTCGTCATAGCTTGAAATGGGAAAGACCTCACGAAACACAGCTTGAAGGCCGACGTCTTTGCGCTTGGAGGGGAGGACGTTCTTCTGGAGGAACTCCTCATATGAGCGGAGCTGGATCTCGATGAGATTCGGCGGCTCGGCGACTTCGTGGATCTTGCCAAAGTTGGTGCGCTGGGACATGGGACGAGAGGGCGGGTTTAGGGACGATTTGGGGTGGCAAAATGCGCTGTGCGCGGCGGAATTCAGACGAGGAGGCTGAACTCGGCCGCACACGGCGGGAAGCTCGCACTGTCACCGGGGATCACGGAGGAAACCGCGAGGCCGGCGAAGGCGAAATGGGGCGCAAAACGGCTCGAATCGCACGAAAACCCGCCCGCACGGCTGAAACCGCGCTGAGAGAGATTTTCGGAGAAAGAGCCTGTCATGCTATGGATGGGAAATTTTCGGGAGAAAGGCCGGTTTGGATGTTTGGAGCACCGAAACGGGCTTTTGGACTTTAGGGCCGCCCAGGGGCCGTGCGGAGCTTTGAGGGCCACCGCACGGCCAAAGAGCGTATGTCGGTTGAAGAACCGTGTCGGGATTACTTGATCTCGACCTTGGCGCCGGCGGCTTCCAGCTTCTTCTTCACTTCTTCCGCCTCTTCCTTCTTCACGCCTTCCTTGAGCTTGGCACCGCCTTTTTCGACGAGGGCCTTGGCTTCGGCGAGGCCGAGTCCGGAGACGACATTGCGGACGTCCTTGATGACGGCGATCTTGTTCGATCCACCATCGACGAGGATCACGTCGAATTCGGTTTTTTCTTCGACGGCAGGTGCGGCGGCACCACCACCACCGCCAGCGGCGGCAACAGGAGCGGCGGCGCTCACGCCCCACTTCTCTTCGAGGGTTTTGACGAGTTCAGAGACTTCGAGGACGGTCAAGCCGCTCAGTTCTTCAACGATTTTGTTCAGGTCAGCCATGTTAGTGTGTCGGTATCGCCGTTTTCCGAAGCCTCGGATGATTTAAGGGCAAAAGCTTTTGCCCCGGCAAGGAACCATTGGGTGTTTGTGTGTTCAGGCCGTGTGACGGGCCATCTGGTCAAATTGGGTGGGATAAAACGGGTTCGATTATGCGGCGGGTGCCTCGGCAGCAGCAGGGGCATCGGCAGGAGCACCGTCTTTCTCGGCCTTGGCCTTGAGGGCGCGGGCGAGGGCGGAGCCAGGAGCCTGGAGAACGCCGAGGAGCATCGAGTAGAGAGCTTCGCGGGAAGGAAGATCGGCGAGCACCTTGATGGAGGCGGCGTCGAGCAGTTTGCCATCGAGCACGCCAGCCTTCATGACCGGCTTCTCAAATTCAGCAGCGAAGTTCTTCATGATCTTCGCGGCGGCGAAGATCTCCTTCACGCCAGTGACGAAGGCGCTCTGGCCCGTGAGGTGGGCGCTGAGCTCCTCCGGATAGCCAGCCTTGCCGGCGGCCTTCTGGACGAGGTTGTTTTTGAAAACGTGGATCTCGGCCCCGACAGTGCTGAGGCGCTTGCGCAGCTCGGCGAACTTATCGACCTTCAGGCCGGTGTAATCGACCACGAGCATGAACGGCGAGGCGTTCACACGGCGCAGGATGTCTTCAATGAGAAGTGTCTTTTCAGCTTTCATGATTCAGTTCAGCGCGTGGAGGTTTAGAGTTTGATGTACTTGGACACGTCGATGCGCACGGCGGGGCTCATCGTGGAGGCCAGCGTGATGGTTTCGACGTAGCGACCGCGGGCGGAGGCGGGCTTCGCACGGGAAACGGCTTCGATGAGGCTGCGAGCGTTGTCAGCGAGCTGGGAGACGTCAAAGCTCACCTTGCCGATGCCGGAGGCAATGTTGCCATTCTTGTCCAGCTTGAAGTCGGCACGGCCGGCCTTGACGGCCTTGACGGCACCAGCTGTGTCGTCGGTGACGGTGCCAGTACGCGGATTGGGCATCAAACCACGAGGACCGAGCTGCTTACCGAGCTTGCGGACGTCATTCATCGCAGCCGGAGTGGCGATGGCGACGTCGAAGTCGAGGACGCCTTCCTGCACCTTGGCGATGAGGTCTTCGTAACCGACGATTTCAGCGCCGGCGGCCTTGGCGGCTTCAGCGGCGTTACCAACGGCGAAAACGGCGACGCGGACGGACTTACCGGAACCGTGGGGCAGCGGGCAGGTGCCGCGAACCATCTGGTCGGACTTCTTCGGATCGACACCCATGCGGAAGGAGAGGGTGACGGTCTGGTTGAACTTGGTGCCAGGGAGCTTGCGGAGCAGGTCAGCGGCTTCCTCAAGCGAGAAAAGCTTTCCTGCCGGGATCATCTCGGCGGCCTTCTTGTAGCGTTTGCTTCGGGTTTGCATGGTGTGGGTGCAGTGTTGACGAACGGGTGGGTTCTCCTGCGGTGGGTTTGGGGTGAAACTGGGGATTAGTCGGCGATTTCGATGCCCATCTGGCGGGCGGTGCCGGCCATAATGCGGGAGGCACGCTCGAGGTCCTGGGTATTGAGGTCAGCGAGCTTGAGCTTGGTGGCTTCGAGAAGCTGGGCCTTGGTGATCTTGGCGACCTTCTTCTTGTTCGCCTCGCCAGAGCCGGAGGCAATGTTCGCCACCTTCTTGAGAAGGTTCGAGGCCGGGGGCTGCTTCGTGATGAAGGTGAAAGACTTGTCCTTATAGACTGTGATGATCGTGGGGAGCACGTCACCACCGAGCTTCTGCGTGGCAGCGTTGAATTCTTTGCAGAAACCCATGATGTTCACGCCGGCCTGACCGAGCGCGGGACCGATGGGGGGCGAAGGATTGGCCGCGCCGGCTTTGATCTGCAGTTTGATTTGTTTGACGATTTCTTTGGCCATGTCTGGGGGTCCTTAGGTTGTGTGTTCTGGGAAGGGTGGGTTGAGGCGCAGAAGCGGGCGCGGGAGAAGAAAAATTAAGCGGCGTCGGCCTTTTCGACCTGCCAGTATTCGAGATCGACCGGGGTGGAGCGGCCGAAGATGTTGACGGAGACACGCAGCACGCCGCGCTCTGGGTCGATCTCCTCGACGATGCCGATCTGGCTCTCGAACGGACCGTCCGCCACACGGACGCTGTCGCCGGGGCTGAAGGCGATCTTTGGCACGGCACCGTCCTCCTTCTCGCGGGCCTGGGCGAGAATGCCATCCACGTCACGCTGACGCATGGGCATCGGGTTGTCCTTACCGCTGGCAAAGTTCAGCACGCCGTCGGTTTCCTTGATGAAATACCACGAGCGGTCGATGAGGCGGTTGTGCTCGTCGAGAAGGTGGCAGTTCACGAACACGTAGCCGGGGTAGAACTTGCGGTTGTGCTCGCTGCGCTTGCCCTTCTTCACTTCGGTGACACGCTCCATGGGCACGAGGACCTGATACACTTAGTCGCCCATCTCCTCGGTCTGGATACGGCGAAGCATGCTCTCGCGGACCTTGTTTTCAAGGCCCGAGCGGACGTGGATCGCATACCACTGTTCTCTGGCGGGGGGGATGGTGGCCATGACTGGAGGTGACGGAGGCGGGTGAAAGGGGAAAAACAGTGCCGGAAGGCTCCGGCGGGCATTTTATTTGCCGAACCAAGTCTGAGCAGCCTGGAAGGCTTCGCGGAACGACACGTCAAAAACAGCGACGAAGGCTCCGAGCAGGATCATCGCGATGAAGACCACCACGGTGGATTCATTCAATTCGCGGTATTTGGCAAAACCCTTCTCTTTCGGGTCCCACGGCCAGGTGGCTTTTCTCAACTCGAGGAAAACCTCGCTGACATATTTGCGGACTTTGCTCATGAAGCGTGACGTGTGCGGCGGATTTGCGTGTGTCCGGTGATTTCTTCGCTGGCAGGCCAGGAGGGACTCGAACCCCCAACCGACGGTTTTGGAGACCGCTACTCTACCAATTGAGCTACTGACCTGTGTGAGCGAAGACGCTTCCCGGAAAGGATGGCGTGGAAAAACAAATCTGCAAGTCCGCCCCTGCTTTCGCCGGGAGATGAAACCACCGCCGGGCCTGTCGCCAGACCCGACGGGGATTCAAACAAACGAACTTGCGCGGAAGGCTTAGTCGAGGATGTCGGCGACGCGGCCGGCACCCACGGTCTTGCCGCCCTCACGGATGGCGAAGCGGATGGTCTTCTCCATGGCGATCGGGGTGATGAGCTCCACAGTGATGGAGACGTTGTCACCAGGCATCACCATTTCGACACCTTCAGGAAGGGTCACCGAGCCGGTCACGTCCGTCGTGCGGAAGTAGAACTGCGGGCGGTAGTTGTTGAAGAACGGCGTGTGACGGCCGCCTTCGTCCTTGGAGAGGACGTACACCTCAGCCTTGAACTTCTTGTGAGGAGTCACAGAGCCGGGCTTGGCGATGACCTGACCGCGCTCGATGTCAGTCTTCTTGGTGCCGCGAAGGAGGAGACCCACGTTGTCGCCGGCACGACCTTCGTCGAGCAGCTTGCGGAACATTTCGATGTCCGTGACGGTGGTCTTGGCGGTCGGACGGATGCCGACGATTTCGACTTCGGACATCTTCTTGATGATGCCACGCTCGACACGGCCGGTGCAGACGGTGCCACGACCTTCGATCGCGAACACGTCTTCAACAGGCATGAGGAAGTCCTTGTCGATCGGACGCTCAGGAAGCGGGATGTAGCTGTCCACAGCTTCCATGAGCTTGTGGATGTTGGCTTCGTGAGTGGCGTCGCCTTCGAGGGCCTTGAGGGCGGAACCCTTGACGATCGGAATGTCGTCACCCGGGAAGTCATACTTGGAAAGGAGGTCACGAACTTCCATTTCGACGAGGTCGAGGAGTTCAGGATCGTCCACCATGTCAACCTTGTTCATGAACACGCAAAGGGCGGGCACGCCAACCTGACGGGCAAGCAGGATGTGCTCACGGGTCTGGGGCATCGGGCCGTCAGCGGCGGACACCACGAGGATGGCTCCGTCCATCTGGGCGGCGCCGGTGATCATGTCCTTCACATAGTCAGCATGGCCGGGGCAGTCCACGTGAGCGTAGTGACGCTTGTCGGTTTCGTATTCGACGTGGGCGGTGTTGATGGTGATGCCGCGTTCTTTTTCTTCGGGGGCCGCGTCGATCTGGTCGTAGGCGCGGGCCTGGGCGAAGCCTTTCTTGGAAAGGACGGTGGTGATGGCGGCGGTGAGGGTGGTCTTGCCGTGGTCAACGTGGCCGATGGTGCCGATGTTGACGTGCGGCTTATTGCGTTGGAATGCTTCTTTGGCCATGAGGGTGGATGAGGGGGTGCGCTTGTGTTCGTTTGTGGTTTGTCGAAGGCTCCCTGCCAAAAGCGGCCGCTGGAGCTGTTAGAGGGATTTGAACCCTCGACCTCGTCCTTACCAAGGACGTGCTCTACCACTGAGCTATAACAGCTTGATCTAGCGGCGGCTTTCTGGAAGAAAACCTCCTCCTCTTTCGATAAGAAAACCGGGGCATGGTGAACCTTGACTTGGCGTCAAGGGACAATACACCCCGGCCTGCGAATGGAAAAAGTGGCCGGAGAGTAGGAGGCTCACCCGACCTGTCAAAGCCTTTTTGTGCTTTTGAGAGTCCCTCGTTTTGGCGGGCCAACTTGGCCATTTCGCAGCAAGACCCGGGTTGAGTCCCCGTTTGCACGCCTCCCCTAGCCCGCCATACTCGCCACTCCCCAGCCCCCTCAAAAAAACCCGATGGCCCATCCTTTCCTCACGCAGGACTTCCAAATCCGTTGGTCCACACTGACGCCCGACCACATCCAGAATGACATTCGCGAGGCCCTCGCCCGCGCCCAGATGAAGCTGGATGCCGTCATCGAGCAAGATCGCGGCAAAATGAATTTCGACACTGTCGTGCTCGGCCTCGACGATGCCACGCGGGAGCTGAATGAGAGCTGGGGCCTCGTGGGTCATCTCGATTCGCTGTGCAACTCCCCTGCCCTGCGCGAGGCGCACAATGCGATGCTGCCGGAGGTGAGCTCCTTCTTCGCGAAAATCCCCCTCAACGAGCATCTCTGGGACCTGCTCGTCACCTACAGCAAGACCGAGGAGGCCAAAAAGCTCCCGCCCGTGCGCAAACGCGCTCTCGACGAATGCATGGAGGGCTTCATCGAGGCCGGCGCCGACCTGCCGCCGGACCAAAAGAAGCGCATGGAGGAAATCGAATCCGAACTTTCCCAAGCCACCCAGAAGTATTCAGAGAACGTCCTCGACTCAACGAACAAGTGGGAACTGCTCATCGATGATCCCGCGAAGCTTCAAGGCCTGCCACAATCCGCCATCGATGCTGCTCGTGCCGACGCGGCCGCGAAGGGCCTCGGCACCGATGAGAAGCCGGTTTGGCGTTTCACCCTGAAGGCCCCCTCCATGATCCCGGTCATGGAATACATCGAGGATGCCGCCATTCGCCGCCAGGTCTGGGAAGGCACCACTTCTATCGGCCGCAACGAGGCGCATGACAACACCGCGCTCGTTTGGAAGATCCTCCGCCTGCGCCATGAGAAGGCGCAGATCATGGAAAAGGCGAATTTCGCCGATCACATCCTAGCGCATCGCATGGCGAAGAATGGCCGCAGCGCCCTCGGCTTCGTCGAAGATCTCAAAAACCGCGTTCAAGATGCCTTTCAGCGTGAAACCATCGAGCTGCAGGAATTCCGCGCCGATGCCGATCACAAGGCTGCGGACCTTTTCCAGCCTTGGGAAGTCGCTTACTGGTCCGAAAAGCAGCGCAAGGCGAAATACGATTTCGACGAGGAGGAGCTTCGACCTTACTTCCCGCTCGACAAGGTGCTCAGCGGCATGTTCCGCCTCGCGGAGATGGTCTTCGATCTGCGCATCGTGGGACGTGATGTCGTTTACATCGAGCCTGGAAAGACCGCGGAAGGTCCCGCCACCAGCACGCAGCCTGGCAAACTGGGCCCCGTCGAGGTCTGGCATCCGCAGGTGAAATTCTACGAGGTGCGCAATGAGAAGGGCGTGCACATCGGCTCCTTCTACGCCGACTGGCATCCGCGTGACTCGAAGCGCGGCGGCGCCTGGATGAACTACCTCAAGATGGGCGTCCCGCCGCATGGCGAGCACGACCGCCGCCTGCATCTCGGCCTCATTTGCGGCAACATGTCCCCGCCGGTGGGTGACAAGCCAGCGCTGCTCACGCACGACGAGGTCACGACCGTGTTTCACGAGTTCGGCCATCTGCTTCACCTGCTGTGCGGCAGCGTCGAGGTGCCTTCTTTGAATGGCACGAGCGTTTACTGGGACTTCGTCGAACTGCCCTCGCAGTTGCTGGAGAATTTCTGCTGGGAACGCGAGAGCCTCGACCTCTTCGCGCGGCATCACGAGACCGGCGAAACCATCCCTGCGAGGCTTTTCAAGAAGATGCTCGCCGCCAAAAACTATCGCAGCGCCAGCGATATCATGCGCCAGCTCAGCTTTGGAAAGCTCGACCTCGAGCTGCACATGCATCACGCCACGGATGAAGGCGCGGACCTCGATGTGCTCTCGCGGAAAATCCTCGAAGGCTACCTCATGGCGCTCAAAACCGAGGCTCCCACGATGGCCCGCCGATTCAGCCACCTCTTCAGCAGCCCCACCGGCTATGCCGCCGGCTACTACAGCTACAAGTGGGCCGAGGTGCTCGATGCCGATGCCTTCACCCGCTTCCAGAAAGAAGGCGTGCTCAATCCCGCCGTCGGCCGCGACTTCCGCGACAAGATCCTCAGCAAAGGCAACAGCGAAGACCCCGCGAAGCTCTTCCGCGACTTCATGGGTCGCGATCCCGATGCGAAGGCGCTGCTCGTGCGTGCCGGGCTGGCTTGAGCCGGTGCTCAGTTGCGGAAAAACTGATCTCCCTTCACCACGGTGCCATCTTTGAGCACCACGGAGAAGGTGCCGCCGTTGGCCCGGGCCAGGCGGTCCATGTCCGCGGCGGCATCGGTCTCCATCATGACGCTGGTGTGAATCACGGTGCGGGTCATGGAGCGGTTGTTCTCGGCGGTGATGATGTCCACCCAGCCTTGTTCGTCCGACTTCTGGCCGTCGGTCATAAAGAAGATGATGTCTGGCTTCGGGTTGGCCTTCAGCGCCATGAGCAGGCCGCTGCCCCAGTTCGTGCCGCCGGGGTTGTCCGCCTCCTGCACGATCTTCCGGCTGTCTGCCAGATTGAAGGGCGAGGCGAGAAGGTAGGCAAAGGTGGGTATCTTCGCCTTCTTCCATTCGTCCGAGGTGATGCTCCAGCGATACTTCTCATAGGCCGCGCCCTTCTTCGGATCGATCGTGTTGTGCGGCCAGGCGAAGTCGGAGAAGAAAAGGATCTGATACTGAGTGCCATTCGGGACGCGGCCGAGGCTTTTGATGAGTTCCTTCTTCAACACATCAAACCGGCTCACCCCGCCCTCGCCGGTCATCGACATCGACGCGGAGACATCGACCACAAAAACCACCCGCCGCCCGAATGCCGTCTGTCCGAGGAAACTGAACATCCCACCCTTCCCAATGCCCGCGCCGAATCCGCCGCCGCTGCCGCCCGCGCCCATTCCCGCGTTCAGGCCAAGCCCGCCGGACAGTTTTCCCAGCTCCATCCGATCCGTCATGCCGGAGAGGTTCAGCGAGTCCATGTCCATCTCCGGCAATTGAACGTCCGCGGTCATGGATTGCACCGTCACTCGCGACATCGGTTTGTTCTTCAGCCAGGTGTTCTTCTTTTGCCGCACCTTGTGCTCCAGCGCCTCCGAGGCCGCTTTTCCCTGCGGA
>JBKCXA010000231.1:0-7336 GCA_046316935.1 Prosthecobacter sp. | reverse complement strand
CAACGACATCACGGTCTCCTTGCTGGCCGAAGGCACGTTTGTCGTTTATACCGAATGCTTCGCGCACACCGCGACCTAGGACACCAGAGTGGTGGTCTTTGCCACTCTCAATGATGTTGCGAGCGGGTGCTATAGCTTCACGCTCAAGGGCAATCTCGACCACCCCCCCGCCAACACCGAGGACGACCTCAACCTGGTGTTCGCGTTCACCGCAAAGGACGCCGATGGCGACACCAAGGCCGGCACGTTCACCATCATCGTCGATGACGACGCGCTCATCGTCGGCGCGGTGACCACCCAAGCCGTCGATGAGGAAGGCCTCAGCGGCAATGCGGGGGACAGCTATGCCAGCGGCGATGCTACCGGTGAAGTGCTCACGGCAACATCGAGCCTCAACATCAGCTGGGGCGCGGACAACGCGGACAACGACGCGCTCAACGGTGCCGCCGGCGACCGCACGGTCTCGTTCAACGCCAGCCAGACTGGCCTCGCGGGCCTCACCGCCGATGGCAACGCCATCACGGTCGCCTTGCTCGCCGACGGCACGCTGGTTGGTTACACTGGGGCCATCGCACCCACTGCGACCACGGATGCCAGCGTCGTATTCTTCGCCACGCTCAACGACGATGCCAGCGGCAGCTACACCTGTACGCTCAAGGGCAACCTCGACCACCCCACCGCCAACACCGAGGATGATCTCAACCTGGTGTTCGCATTCACCGCCAAGGATGCCGACGGCGACACCAAGGCAGGCACGTTCACGATCATCGTCGATGACGACGGCCTGCTGGTCGGCACAGTGACCACCCAAACCGTCGATGAAGAAGGCCTCAGCGGCAATGCGGGGGACAGCTATGCCAGCGGTGATGCAACCGGTGAAATGCTCACCGCGACATCCAGCCTCAACATCAGCTGGGGAGCCGACAACGCCGACAACGATGCGCTCGCGGGTGCCACCGGCGACCGCACGGTCACGTTCAACGCCAGCCAGACTGGCCTGGCCGGCCTCACCGCCGATGGCAACGCCATCACGGTCGACTTGCTGGCCGACGGCACGTTGGTCGGTTATACCGGTGCCATCGTGCCCACCGCGACCACGGACGCCAGCGTGGTGTTCTTCGCCACGCTCAATGATGATGCCAGCGGCAGCTACAACTTCACGCTGAAGGGCAATCTCGACCATCCCACCGCCAACACCGAGGACGATCTCAATCTCGTGTTCGCGTTCACCGCCAAGGATGCCGATGGCGACACCAAGACCGGCACGTTCACGATCATCGTCGATGACGACGGCCTGTTGGTCGGCACTGTCACCACGCAAACCGTCGATGAGGAAGGCCTCAGCGGTAACGCGGGGGACAGCTACGCCAGCGGTGATGTCACCGGTGAAGTGCTCACGGCAACATCGAGCCTCAATATCAGTTGGGGAGCCGACAACGCCGACAACGACGTGCTCGCGGGTGCCACGGGAGACCGCACCGTCACGTTCAACGCCAGCCAGACGGGGCTCGCGGGCCTCACCGCCGATGGGTCTGCAGTCTCCATCGCGATCCTCAGCAATGGCACGCTGGTCGGTTACACTGGTGCCATCGCGCCCACTGCGACCACGGATGCCAGCGTGGTGTTCTTCGCCACGCTCAATGATGATGCCAGCGGCAGCTACAGCTTCACGCTGAAGGGCAATCTCGACCACCCCACCGCCAACACCGAGGACGATCTCAACCTGGTCTTCGCGTTCACCGCCAAGGACGCCGATGGCGACACCAAGGCAGGCACATTTACCGTCATCGTCGATGACGATGCGCCGGTGGTCACTCTCACGGCAGCCACCGTGATCCACGATGAGACTTCTGGAGTGCAGAGTGCAGGTGGAGCACAGGACACCCTCGATCCCCTGCCAGCGGCCTTCGTTTCAGAACTAACCGGTCTGACCGAAATGGGGCATGCTCACTCTGCCACAGGATTGGCCAGCTACTCAGGAGGAGCCGATGGGGTGGCGAACGTCAAACTAACGGACAGCAGCGGCGCTCTGCTCAGCGGGCTGGATAGCGGGCTCACCACGGCATCTTCCGATGGAGTGAATCATATCTTTCTCTACACTTACTCGGGCAACGACAATGTCGTCTTTGGCCGAGAAGGCACAGGATCAACAGCGAACCCGGCTGGAACCATCGCTTTCGCGATCTACCTCGACCAGGCAGACAATTCACTTTGGGTGTCCCAATTCACGGGCATATACCATGATACCGGCAGCCTCCCAGACACGAGTGAACCTGCCGCCTTCACCGGCAAAATCTTTGCCACCGTGGTGGATAACGACGGAGACGCGAGCACTTCCGCCGGAAGCCTGACCGTCACCTTCCTCGACGACGGCCCCACCGCTTCGATTGCGCTTAACGGCACTCCGGTGCTGGCGGTGGATGAAACCGACGGCGTTGGAGTGATCGGCGAGGTCGATCCAGCAGGAGGTCATCTGGGTGCGACAACGATCACCGGGGCCGCTCTGTTCTCCGACACATCGGTGTTTGGAGCTGATGGAGCCGCCAGTTCAGGCTCACGTGTTTACTCACTCAGCGTCCTGGCTTCTGGAAGCACGGGATTGACCGATAGCGCCAGCGGTGTCGCCGTGACCTTGTTTGACAATGCTGGAGTCATCGAAGGGCGCGCCGGCACTCTCAACAGTGACCCGCTGGTGTTCACCCTGTCGATCGATTCAACCACCGGGAATGCGACGCTCACCCAATGGCGCGCCGTGATGCACGATACAGCGAGCGCCGGTGACACATCCGAACCAGCAACGCTGAACTCGGATCTTATTGGCGTCAAAGTGACGATCACGGACCGCGATGGCGACACATCCAGCGCCACAGCCAACCTCAACGCAGTGATTCAATTCCTGGATGATGGGCCGTCGATGCTCACACCGGATACTGAGACGCTGCTCAACCAAGCTGGCGCGGACAGCTTGGGCAGCCTGCCGCTGCCCAACCTCGATACCGACGGCAACATTGACAACAACTATGGATCGGACGGGCGCGCCGTTCTGCCCGTGAAAGACATCGCTTTCACTGGCATCACGAATGGCGACATCGCCACCGGCATGGTGGGCACTGAGACAGTGAACCTCACCGTCACCGACAAGAATATTCGACTTTACCTCGTCGATCATGACAGCAATTCCGCGACACCAGACCGACTCGAAGGCTGGATTGACGGGCTGAACACCGGAACCAAGATCTTCCAGATCACCCTCAACCACGATTCAAGCAATGCAACGAACGACACTTGGCGTGCCGAGTTGTTTGCCCAGATCGGCGCCACCACCACCGAGGTCGTGCAAGCCTACGACTTCAGCACGCTGGGAGCCAACAGCCAGACATTCAAAGTTCTCGATGACCCCGATGCAAGCGGCTCGAACAACGACATTCTATTCTCCTCCTACCATCGCGACGCACTCAACGTGACCGACATCTCGACGGGCGGCGAAGAAGTTGCCGCCAACATCAATGGTGTCGGCGTGCACAACAGCCACATGGACGACAGCGACAATCTCAGGCTCGATTTCGCACACAACGTCACGCACTCGGGCGCAAGCAACAACAGCTACGACTACTCATCCCATTACAACATCCAGGGCTTCAGTTTTGGCATCGTCGCCTTGCAGGGAAACACTGACCATAACGATTCGGAAGTTTGGGTGCGGATTTACAACAAGCAGGACAACGATCCGGCAGGAACAGACACCGCGACACACCAACTAGCGCTTCATACGCTACAGACCCAGCTCTCGATCGTCAGAATCGACTGGTATGACGCATCCACGGGCATCACCACCACGTTGAGCCTTGCCTCGCTCCAATCCGACGGCCTCGGCGGCTACCTCGTGACAGGCCTTGGCTTCAACGATCGAGTCACGGTGTTCGGTCCGGAAGCTGGGTTTAATGCCATTGAAATCGAGAACCCCATTTCTGGAGCTCATGGTCTTACGGACCTCATCATCGGCGGCTCATTGCAGGACGGCACGCTGAACGGCGACGCCTTCGACATCGGTGCCTTCCAGTATGTGGAAATCGAGACGCTGGTGAATGTGCCCACGCTCAACCTCAAACATAACCTGCTCATCACGGATCGGGATGGAGACACGGCAACCGGAACGCTCAACCTGGCACTCAATGCCCCTCCAGTAATACCACCCGTGGTGTTGGATCTGAATGGAGACGGCCTCCGCTTCCTGGCACACGATGATCCGGCAAACCAGGCGCAGTTCGACTTCAACGGCGATGGCAAACTCGAACGCACGTCCTGGGTTGATCCTCATGACGGCCTGCTGGTTCTTGATGCCAACGCCGACCAAAAGGTGAACGGCCCCTCTGAGTTCGTCTTCGCCAACGGCAGCGCCGGGGCTTACACCGACATGGCCGCGCTCCGCATGCTTCATGACACGAATCACGACGGAGTCCTGGATGCTTCCGACGCCAGCTTTGGCCTCTTTGGAGTCTGGCGCGATGCGAATGCGAATGGCATCAGCGAAACCGGTGAGTTTCGTTCACTCACTGAGGTCGGGATCAGCAGCATCAACTTGAACAGCGATGGTCACACCTACCTGGCGGCGAACGGCGAGGTGCTGGTGCATGGCCAGTCATTGTACACCCAGGCGGATGGCAGCCAGGGCATCGCGGGGGACGTGGCGCTCACCTCATTCGCAATACCCACGGCTCCAGCACTCGCGGACGTTCTTTCTCCATCGAATGCCACCTTCGACGGCTTGCTGCAGCAGGCTGCACAGCAATTCATGAACAACCCTCCAGTGATGGGGCCTATCCAGGCAAACACACAGCTCCAGGATTCCCAACCCCTTCTAGGCGCTATACCGGACGCGCCGGAAGTGACGGTGGCAAGTGCCAGTAGTGCACCCGCTGTTGATTCAACGCCTGTCGCGCCCCTTGAACCCTTCAGCGCAACAGTCGCTGCTAACGCGCCTGCCCCCGTGCAGGTGCCGGACAGCGTCGCCGTCGTTCAAGACGCTCCCCCTGCAATCGGTTAGCCCATTTCGCAACTCCACCAATTCGCATGGCGATTCCCCTTTCATTCCCCGAAGGCTCCGAGCCGAAAAACACAGCAACGTGCGAAAAAGCACCGGGCTCCATGTCCGAGGCTGCCTGCGATGCTGAATCGTTGCAGCGCGGGGCATCACCATCAAAAACAGCCGATCCTTTGCTCCAATGCCTGATGCGCATCGCCACCTGGCACGGCGCGGATCTGAACCCGGCCAGCGTGATGGCTGGTTTGCCGGTCGGGCCGGACGGACGCCTGACGATCAATCTGATGATGCGTGCAGCAACACGGGCAGGTTTTCGCGCTGAAGTGATCCAGCGGAAGATCGAGCAAATTCCAAAGGCCGTGCTGCCTGCCATCCTGCTTTTCAAAGATGGCAGCGCCGCGGTCCTCCTGCCATCCGCAACGGGAGAGGATGTGGAGTTGCACCTCTCTGGTGAAGACAGTCAGCATGAAGTTGGCGTCTCCGATGAACGGCATGGCCAGTATTCGGGCTACGCGGTCCTTTTCCAGCGCACGGAGCCCTCTGTCGTCGCTCATTCAGCCCTCGATCAGAGTGACCGACGTCAGCGGGCGCGCTGGTTCTGGCGCACCTTATGGAGCTTCCGTTCGGACTACCTGCGCCTGCTGCCCGCCTCGCTGATTGTGAACCTCTTCGCGTTTGCCCTGCCCTTCTTCACGATGATGGTTTACAACCGCGTCGTTCCAAACAATGCCGAAGAGACACTCTGGGTGCTCGCCACAGGCGTCACGGCCATTTTTGCCTTTGAGTACATCCTCCGCCTCGCACGCGGCCACATCCTCAAAACCAGCGGCCGTGAGATGGACATGACGCTCGGCAGCCAGCTTTTCGAGCAGGTCCTGTCCCTGGAAATGAAGGCGCGCCCGCCCTCATCGGGCTCGCTCGCAGGCCGGGCGAAGTCATATGAGGTGCTGCGTGAGTTCTTCGTCTCCGCTGCATTGCTCGCGCTCACAGATGTGCCTTTTGCGCTGCTTATGATCGGCTTGATGTTCTTCATCGGCGGCCAGATCATCGGATGGGTCACTGTGGCTGGAGTGATCGCCGCCATCGTGGTGCAGGCAATGATCCAGCCGCCGCTGCGCAAATCCGTGGTGAGCGCCGCGGAGGCCGGCTTGGAGCGGCAGGCCTTCATCACCGAAACGATCAATGGTCTCGAAAGCGTGAAGGCAGCCAATGCGGAGGGCTCGCTTCAGCATCGCTATGACCGCATGGTGTCAGACTCCTCGCGCAAAGATGTGCGCTCACATTGGTACTCGCTTCTTGGCGACTCCACCACAAAGAGCCTGATCAACTTCACCTCCATCGCCATCGTCGTGGCGGCGGTGTACGAGATTCGGTCCGGGACCATCACCATGGGAAGCATGATCGCGTGTGTCATGCTCGGCGGCCGCATCATGGCCCCGCTGGCCATGGCTGCAGGCCTCATGACCCGCCTGCAGCAGACACTGCATGCCCTGCGCGGTCTCAATGCCATGATGACGATGCCGCGTGAAACCGGGGATGGCCGCCATTTCATCCAACAGCGCGATTTTCGCCCCAGTTTCGCCCTCAATCGGGTGACCGTCTCATATCCGGGCCAAACCCAGCCAGCGCTGAAGGATGTCACGCTCACCCTGCGCCCCGGCGAGCGTGTGGCCCTCATTGGCAGCATGGGTTCCGGGAAAAGCACCCTCTTGAGAGTGCTGGCCAAGCTTTACGAGCCGCAGTCCGGCGAAATCATGCTCGATGGCATCAGCTTGGCCCATTATCATCCTTCCGTGGTGCGCGGCCGGATTGGCTATCTGCCACAAAACAGCGCCATCTTCTGCGGCACGCTGCGGGACAATCTCACACTCGGCATGAGCGGCGTGAACGACGAGCGGTTGATGGAAGCCGTGCGCATGGTGGGCCTCGAAAGCTTTGTTCAGCGCAACAGCGCCGGCATCCATGCGCAGGTTGGCGAGCAAGGATGCCTTCTCTCCGGCGGCCAGCGGCAGGCTCTCACGCTCGCCCGCGTGCTGTTGCGCAATCCCAAGATGCTTTTGCTCGATGAACCGACCAGCAGCCTCGACATCCGGTCTGAGCAACAGTTTCTGCGCTCTTTGAAAATGTGGTTGAATGCCGATCCGACACGCTCGCTGGTCATTGCCACGCACAAGACCAGCACGCTCGCTCTCGTGCGCCGGGTGGTTGTTTTGCATGATGGCCAGGTGGATCTGGACGGCACAACTGACCAAGTCATGAATGCCCTGGCACGACGCGCAGCGCCATCAGCGAGCG
>JBKCXA010000230.1:0-3964 GCA_046316935.1 Prosthecobacter sp. | reverse complement strand
CGCACGATGCCGGAATGCGGCAGGCAGAGGAAAACGACCTCGCAGCGGCTGAAAACCTCATCCGCAGTCATCGCATTCACGCAGCGAGCCGCCTCAACATCCCAGCCGCAGGCCGCGCTGGTGCGTTTCATCACAGCGCTGCCCATCAGGCCCATGCCGATGATGCCGATGCGGTCGGAGATGCGGGGTTGCATGAATCAGGCGCGGAATTTAGAATGCCAGCATGAGCACACTGGCTGAAATCGAGATCGCGGCGACGGGACTGCCGGCGGCGGAGAAGCGTTCGCTGCTGAGCTGGCTGACGGCGGAGCTGTCCGTCGAAAACCAAGCGAACGCCGATGGCCCGCGAGTTTTTGGCCTCGGCAAAGGCAAGTGGCAGGTGGCTGACGACTTCGATGCGCCGCTGCCTGACGAATTCTGGCTGGGCCGCGATGCATGAACTACCTGCTCGACAGGCACGCCTTCATCTGGTGGAACGAAAACAGCCCCAAACTGCCCGCGCATGTCCGGCAGACGCTGAGTGATCGCTCGAATCAAATCTGGCTGAGCCATGCGAGCGTGTGGGAACTCCAAATCAAGATCCAGCTCGGCAAGCTGAAGCTGGGTGCTCCGCTGGCCGATCTGATCGATCAAGAAAGCCGTGTGAACCGCCTGCGCCTGCTTTCGATCAGCTACGACGACATCATGAAGCTCGACAGCCTGCCCATGCATCACCGCGATCCTTTCGACCGGATGATCATTGCTCAGGCGCTGATGGGCGGGTTTCATTTGGTGGCGTGTGATTCGGAGTTTCCGGCTTATGGCGTGCCGTTGTTTTGGTGAAAGCGGACGAGGGCGTCCGCACTCCAAGTTTACGCAAACAGCTCCTTGATCGCCTGCGTGCCGAAATCGACGACGGGGTACGGTCTTCCCTGCGGGCCCGGCAACTCGGTGTGGAGATCGACGCCGAGGGCTTGGTAGATGGTGGCGACGATTTCACGCGGGGCGACGGGGCGCTCGGTGGGGTAGCCGCCGATGTCGTCGGACTTGCCGATGACTTCGCCGCCTTTGACGCCGCCGCCGGCGAAATTGACGGTCCAGCAGTTCGGCCAGTGGTCGCGACCACCGGCGGGATTGATCTTCGGCGTGCGGCCGAATTCGGCGAGGCAGGTGACCATGGTGTCATCGAGCATGCCGCGCTGGAAAAGGTCCTCGATGAGGGCGCTGTAGCCCTGGTCATACATCGGCGCGACGATGTCGCGCATGCCTTCGATGCTGGTGAAGGGTTTGGAGCCGTGGATGTCCCAAGTGATCTCGCCAAACACGGTGATGAAGGTGTTCACGGTGACGAAACGCACGCCACGCTCGACCAGACGACGCGCGAGCAAGCAGCTCTGACCGAAGCGGTTCAAGCCGTAGCGCTCGCGCACTTTGAGCGGCTCCTTCGTCAGATCGAAGGCCTCGCGAGCCTGCGTGCTGGTCATGATGCGGTAGGCGGACTCGAAATTCGAGTCCATGAGTTTCGCCTGCTCGCTGTATTCGAAATTCCGCACGCTACCGTCCACCAGCTCGCGGAGCTGCTTGCGGCGTTCGAGACGCACCTCGCTGATTTCCTTCGGCGGCAGCAAGTCGGGCACTTTGAAGTCCTTCTCCGATGGATTCGCGTTCAGGACGAAAGGATCATACGCCTTGCCGAGGAAGCCCGCGTCCTGACCATGTGGCATGTTGCCACCGGTGGGGCCCATCGACTCCGGGAGAATGATGTGGGCTGGCAGATCGCTGCGGCGGCCTTGGAGGAATTCGAGAGCACTGCCGACGTGCGGCGTATTCACGCCACCGGTGAAAAGACGGCCCGTCTGCATCATCTGATGCCCGGTGTCATGCACGGCGGCGGCGGTATGGTAGCAGGAGCGCACGAGGCTGAATTTGTCCGCGATCTTTGCGTGCAGCGGCAGGATCTCGGAGATCTCGAAGGCATTGCTCTTCGTGCGGATCGGTTTGAACGGCCCGCGAATCTCACTCGGCGCATCCGGTTTCATGTCCCAGAGGTCCTGCTGACTCGGGGCACCGAGGTTGAAGATCATGATGCAGGCCTTGTTGCTCTTTTTGGCATCCACTTTGCCTTCCGCCTTCAATTTGGCAAAACTCGGCATCGTAAGGCCAATGGCGCTCAAAGCGCCGGCGGTGATGAAATCGCGGCGTGAAACGCCGTCGCAGGTGGTGACGGCAGCTTTGTCGGTGAAGGTGAACATGGGGCGCTTGGGGTGTTGAAGCTGGCTGAACATACGCTCCTCAGGCCGGAAACTGAATGGATGATGCCACTTTGCCGATGGGGCTTTCCGGCCCTTGCCAGCAGCGGAGACTGGCGGCAGACTCATCTCATGAAATCGCTCCTCTCCGCGTTCTTGCTCCTCTCCGCCGCCTTCGCTCATGCCCAATCGGCTCCCGGCCAGAATCCCACGGGGCAGGGGGGGCAGCAAGGCCAGGCGGATGAGCCGACCAAGGACGGATTGTGGGACGGGCGCCTCAAAGGCGGGAATTACGTCGTGCGCTGCAACTCGATCATCGCCCTCTCCAAGCACGAGTATGTGGCCGATGGCGTGGCCCGTGTGGTCGAGGTAAATCTCACCCTGAGCTCGTCACAGATTGTGCGCTTTTATTACCTGGAGCCCGTGAAACCGGAGACGGGCAGCACGGCCGCGCAGGCGGGCATGAACGCTCTCGAACGGGCGAAAAACATGGTCGAGCAGGCGACATCCCGCATTTCTCCCACGCTCACCGAGCCGAAGGTGGTGAAATCCTATCCTGCGTCCACTCATGCGCACACGGTGGAGTTTGTGCTCAAAGAGGAGGCAAGGCTGAACTCGCTCTTCCAAAGCCTGGAGCGCGGCTTCCGCACCGGGCAGGGACGGATCTGGCGGGAGTGAAGAGTCTTACTTGGCACCCCAAGCGCCCAGCCTGGCCTCGCGGGCTTGTTTGCTGAGCTGGTGAAGGTAGAGGCCGTAGTCATCGGCTCCTTTGACGCCGCCGGGCAGGTCGCAACTAAGACCGGCGAGCCGGGCGTAGCCTTTCTGCATGAGCAGGTCGGCGAGATAGACTTTGCCTTTGTCGGTCTCGACCATGATGAGAGCATAGTAGCGGCTGCGATCCGGCACGGGTTCCCAGCGGGTGAGCAGGGTGAAGGTCTTGTCCTTCAGCAGGCCCGTGGCATACGCGGCGGCCTCTGTGCCGGTCTTCACCACGAGGTCCTGGCTGATCTGAAAGTAGCGCGACTGGTCCTGCACGAGTTGCGGATGCGTGTGCGAGGCCTCCGGGGCATCGACAAAGTAGAGCGTGAAGACGATCTCATCGTGCTGGTCGTCGATTTTGACACGCAGGGTGTCCGCCTCGTTGTTTTTGCTCTCCACCAGCCGTGCCTTCGGGAAGACCTCAAACTCCGTCTTCGGAGGCGGCAGGCCGTTTTCCGATGGGGCGGTCGTGGGAGCGGCGGCCTTGCCGATCGGGATGGCTGCCACCGGCACCGGACGGCTTTCCTTCAGCAGGATGGCCACCAGGGTGATGATCAGCACCAGCACCGCGGTGATGGCGAGATTGAGGAGTGTTTCACGGAAGGGCATGGAGGCAGAGTGCCATTGTCATGGATTCCCGTGTTGGCTCAAGAAGCAATCCTCAATCGAGGAAGGAGCAGATGTACTCGCAGATGCCGCCGGTCACGGAGATGTCGAAACCGCTGTTCGCTGGCACGTCGAAGTGCTGGCCGCCGGTGTAGCTCGTTTTGGCATCGCTGCCATCCAGCTTCACCACGCAGTCACCGGCGACGATTTCCATGCGCTCTGCCTTGGCAGTGCCGAAATGGAAATCACCGGGGTAGATCAGGCCCAGCGTCTTCTTGCTGCCATCCGGGAAGAGGATGGTGTGACTGACGACTTTGCCGTCGAAATAGACATTCGCCTTGGCGACGGCGGTGACTCCGGGGAATTCAGCG
>JBKCXA010000229.1:0-7605 GCA_046316935.1 Prosthecobacter sp. | reverse complement strand
TCGGGAAACGCGATGTCGCTGTGAGTCAGCGAGGGACAGGGGTATTGTCGAGTTCGGCGATGATCGACGGGTAGTCTGCCAACTGGACCAACTGGATGCGGTAGCGTTCCGCGATGGCATCGGCCTCGGATTCCGGGTAGTCGTCGCGGTAATACACCTCCTTTACGCCGTAGGCGCAGAGCATCTGCATGCAGCTCGTGCAGGGTTTGGTGGTGCAGGCGACCAATTTGACGTTTCCGCGGGTGAAAAGGCTGCAAAGGTTCACCTCGGCATGGAGCATGAATTTCCGCCGGGCATCCCGGTCACTCCAAAACGACTGATCCGGGTCGTAGCCGGGGGCCAGACCGTTGTAGGCCGTCCCGATAACCCGGTTGGCGAAGTCAAAGGCCACTGCGCCGACTTTCCGAAATGGGTCTTCAGACCTCAGGCTTGCGACGTGAGCCAAGGCCATGGCGTATTCGGGGATGGTGAGGCGGGAGCGGGTTTCCATGGGTAGTTGGCGTATCACAAAGAATGGAACAAGGGGAGCGTCAACGGACGACACAGGTCGATTTTCATCGCACTGATTTAATCACTTGAACAGTCTCTGAAACTGTTCAAAAAGACAGTTATGTCCGCATCGCGTCTTAAACTCCGTTTGTCCGAAAAGTTCCCATTCTTGATCTCCGGCCTCAAGGCCGCACTGCTGGCTGGCCGATCGGCTGAGCACCTGCCGGTGAGGCCGTTTGGCCCCGGTCAGCATCGTGAGATTCAGCTCGAACTGCAGTTCCCTCGTCGCCATCGGGAACTCCAGCCTCCTTGGTGAACTAAGGCAAGTGAGCCGGCGCCAGTCAAAAAATGGGGCGAGAATTTTGAAAAAGCCCGTCTTTTAGAGATGGACAAACAAAAGCCGAGTTGCTTTTATTTGAGGTTATTCTGTTCAACTCATATCCCGACCTATGTCTTTCCATCGTCCCGCTGCATTCCAAGTCTCTTCAGTCGGAGTCTTTCTTGCTGCAACCATAGTGCTTGTTCTCCCCGCCAGTGCCCAATTCGGCGTTTCCCCTTCCCAGACAAGTGGCTTCTTCGATGATTTCCGCTCGCGAACCCAGCAGATGCAGCAGAGTTCGGCCGGGTATAGGACTGGCGATGTTGTATATGATTACGAAAGCGGGACTTATACTAGCGCAGATGAGGACCAGATGAGGCCCGAGGATCTACTGCGCGAAGCCCGCGAAGCATCCCAGCCCGCGATTCGAAGTGGCAGTGCAGCATTTGCTGCCCGCTCTGTGGGGGACTATACCAACTACTCTGGCCAATATACAGCTCCGACGGGATATTTCGCTCCCACTTATGTATCGGATCCATTTCTTAATGGAAAACGGAATCTCAAACTTGGTCCAGTGAACGTGGGCTTGGGACTCTATACTGGATTAGAATACAACAGCAACATCACTCGATCCAAGACCAATCCTGTGTCCGATGTGATCGGGACTTTCATGCTGAACATCAATGCGAATTACCGCATCACACAAAATAATGTGCTCAGCATTTCAAGTGCAGTCGGGTTTGATCATTACTTTAGCCATCCCGAGTTGTCTCCCTACGGCAGTGGTAATTATGTCCTCAATGTCCTTCCTGGCAGTACTCTGGCTTTCGATGTGAAGGCTGGTCCGGTATATTTTACATTCTACGACAGGATTTCCGTCCGTCCAGCAGTCAACAATGCATTTGCTCTGAATGCGCAATCTATTTTTGGGGTTTTCCAAAATGATGCTGGTATGGCCATGAACTGGGCCATCAATTCGAAATGGGCGCTCTCTGTGAATTACAACAATTCTATTTCCACAGCGATGGAGAAACGCTTCAACCAGTTCAACAGGCAGCTTGATTCGATCCAAACCGTTCTCACATATAGCCCGCATGGCACATGGGCGACTGGAATCGAGGGCGGGGTAAGCTTTCTCGATTACGAGCAGCCTTTACTCAATGACGCCATCATGGGTAATTTAGGTATGTTTTTCCGCACCCAACTTGGCTCAGCTACAGTGTTGCGTTTGTCTGCGGGCGTCCAGCAATTCGACTTTGAGACTCCAACTGTTCTCCCCCCTCTAGGCACTGGAGACTTTAACGATTTGTCTGACTTTTACCTCAACTTCAGCATCAGTAACCAAATTAATAACCGCCTTAGTCATGTGCTTTCATTTGGGCATGAATCAGCACTTAACCTGACTTCCAACTTCATCACAGCTAACTTCGTGAACTATGGAATGTCTATTATCACGTCAAAGGGGGGGCGACTTTCCGTTACAGGCTTCTTCGAAGATGCTCGTCCATCAACACCTAGTCCTCAAACCGATCTGATTCAATATGGTTTCGACACTTACTATAATCATCAGGTTACTTCAAAAATTCGAATGGGGGTAGGATATCATTTCGGCCGAACTGACTCAGAGTCACCAACGGGTGATTTCGATCAGCATGCCTTCAACGTGGATTTCACCACCTCCATCTCGCAAAAGGCCAGTCTGCTATTTGGCTACCGTTACTTTCTCACCAACGCTTACAACAGTAACTTTGACTTCCAGCAGCATCGCGTGATTCTGGGACTGAATTACAATTTCTAACGGTTTCCCTGAAGTGCTGTCTGTTGAAGGTCAGGTGAGAATAGATTCTCACCTAGTTGTGTCGCCCCCTCATTTTTTCCGCCTTATCGTCGCCATGAAAGCTCGCCTCACCGCCTTGATCTTTGCTATTAGCTCTTTGACAGCCACTTATTCCCAAGATCCGGGATTTAGGGTGCCATCATCTCCACGTCAATCTAGTCAGCAAGGTGCTCCTACATCTTCCAACTCGTCAGGCACAATAACGGGTGCGGCGGTTCTGACCTCCATGGAGGTCTTGGATAGCTCGCGGACGATCCAGCCAGGTTATGTGGTGAGTATTCGCATTCTTGAAGACCGTAAGGACGCTGTTCAGCAGAAGGTGGCCGTCACTGGGGAGGTGCAGGTGCCTTACCTAGGCCTTGTGCGTGCGGCTGGGAGATCCTGCAAGGAGCTGGCTTACAGCATCAAACGTGATCTCGAAAAAAGCTTCTTTATCAGTGCTACGGTCGTAATAGCCATTGATGAAATACCCGTTACTCCTGGAGGCATTCACGGGGTTGAAATCGAGACTTATACCATGTTTGGTTTCGTGTTGAAGCAGGGTAAGTATGACCTTCCTGCCACGGAGGACGTCACCATCAGCCAAGCCATTCTACGAGCTGGCGGATTTGCCCAGTTTGCTGACAAAGAGCACGTTAAGATTGTTCGTACAACGCCCAGTGGTGAGAAATCGATCCTCGTCGATGTAACTAGCATCATGGTTAAAGGGCAAATGCAAAAAGATATCTACCTCCGGAAGAATGACGTGGTCATCATTCCGGAAAAGACCGTCAACTTCTAATATTTAGTAATGATGAAAGAGGTCGCTCTATAGCTCACACGAGCTCTGTGAACTGTTCCCCAACGCCCCTTTTACATACGCTGCCTGTTTGATGCAGGCTTGAAACAGCCCCCTGAACCCCCGCCTACCAAAATCATGGAACAAAACCTCACCCTTCCCGGCGGACAAGTGCAGTCGAGCACCTTGAATCGCATTCACGAGGCTTCAGCCAAGTTTCAGCGTTACAAAATTCTCCTCCGCCGCCGCTGGTGGTTCTTGCTGCTCACAGCCAGTATCGGTGTATGCGTGCAGGCTTTGACCATCACTGGGAAACCCCAGATTTTCCGCTCGTTGGCAAAACTCGTGGCAGGGGGGCGTATGGTGGCGAATGGTGACCTACAGTGGCAGGAGCAACTCCAGGACTTTTACGGCACCATCATTGAGACCATTGAGAGCGCGGAGATGATTCGCAAGGCCCGTGAGCGCGTTCATGCTCTTCATCCTGATCTCAAAGACTCGGATGTCGACATCAGAGTTGCCCAGACGAAAGGATCAGCGATCTTTAATATCCTCGCCACAGGCTCTGAACCAAAGTATACACAAATCTTCCTGAACTCACTGCTGGACGAGTTTATTGCCTTTCGTCAGAGCATTCGTGAGCAGGCGCAGGGCAAAGTGCTGAGCACCTTCCTCCAGGAAGTGGTGAACAAACAGAAGGTAATGGAGGAGAAATCCGATCTTCTCCAGCGTTTCTGCTCCGCTAACAACATCCTCACGATTACCAACGGGCAAAACGAGGCGGCATACTTCCTGACTCAGTTGAAAGGGCAGCGTGAGACTCAGCGCACGGCACTTGCGGAGATCGATATGGCGGTTCAGAATGTTAACGCTGCCATGCAACAACGTGAACGCCTCGCCAGTGCCGCGTCTGGTAATGGGGCATCCGGTTCCACAGGAGGTAAAAGCAACGGGGAGGGCACTCAGGGCGCAGGGGAATCCTCAGGTTCTGGTGGCAACAAGGGGCTGACTCTTGCCGAGCAGGACTACCTCCGAACCAAGGGGCAGATCACCCTGCTGACAACCAAGAGAGAAACTCTTCTCGAGACCTTCAAAGAAAGCCACCCCCAGGTTGTTGAGATCACGCAGGAGATCAGAGGGCAGGAAGCGCTACTCAAGCGGTTCGAATCGCAGATCCAGCAGGAAATGACTTCTCAACGTGAGGCTATCAACCGCATGGTATTGGTTTTGGACAAGCAGATCTCCGAACGTGAAAAAGAGGCCTTGGATCTCGGGGCTAAACTCGCGGAGCATAAAAAGCTCGAAAACGATGCGTTGGTGGCCAAGGAGGCCTACCAGACAATGTTTGAGAAAGCGGAGAACTTCCAGAACATGTTCAATACGCAGAGTGATTACGTCGCTGTTCAGGAGCGTGCCACCACAGCCTCCGAGCACACCGAAGACTGGAAGATGCCAATCATCATTGGTTTGATCGTGGGGCTTGGGGCGGGCGTCATCATCCTACTGCTCTTTGACCGTTTGGATGACCGCATGAATTCGTTCAGTGAGTTCCAGGCCCTGTTTCCCGGCGAGGCTGTGCTTGGGCAAATACCCGAGCAGCGGCAACGAGGCGATGTGGCCCTGCTCCGGCCGAACGATGACCGCCACCTTTACGCCGAGGCCTTCCGCACCATCCGTTCGTCCATTCTGTTTAAAAACTGGAACGGCAAGGCTCCCAAGACGATTCTTTGCACCTCCGCCGTGCCGAATGAAGGCAAAACTACCGTCACCTCCAATCTTGCCGTCACCATGGCGCTGGCTGGGGCCCGGGTTCTGCTTGCGGACTGTGACCTTCGTCGTGGTGGGGTGAGCGAACTCTTCAAGCTTCCTGCCACCCCGGGGCTCAGCGAGGCCTTGCGCGGCAAGTTGCACTGGCGTGATGCGGTCCAGGAGACCAGCATCCGAAATCTTGACCTCCTTGCACGTGGCGACGTCTTCGACCAGACCTCCGAGATGCTTTTGTCCAAAACGGCGGAGGAGATGCTGAAGGAGATGGGGGACGAGTACGACTATGTCATCTTCGACAGTGCCCCGGTCCTCGTGGCAGACGATACCGCCAGCTTTGCGCCGAAGCTCGACACCGTCCTCTTCATCGTCCGCATGTCCTCCACCATGGCCCGCCTTACCGGCAAGGCCCTCGACCTTCTCTACGAGCGTCAGGTCAATGTGGGCGGGGTGATTCTTAACCGTTCCAGCTCGAACCTCAAAGAGTACACTTACTACAACTACGCTAGCTACTACTACGCTCCGGCCAAGAGCTCGCCACAGCCTGCCGCCGCGGCACCTGTTGCCAAGTCGTAAGCTGATTTCGTTTTCACAAGGTCCCGCGTTCTCTTCAAAACTGCCGGCTCACCAGCCGGCAGTTTTTTTGCACGCAAGTGCTTCCTCTGGGGGGATGGCATCAAATTGCTGTGAAACCATTCGTGCAGGGCAGGGTTCTTCACCGAGCCAAGTTCAAACCTCGAACTCATCACCACTCATGAAAAGACATGCTTCATTTATCGTCGGTCTCGGCTTCATCTGCCTGACTGTTTCTCTTGCCAGCGCCCAGGAGGGCGGACAACCCAAAGGGCCGCCCCCTGGTGGGGACGGAGCTGGTCGCCTGATGGAGTTCATGAAGCGTGCTGACACCGATGCCGATGGCAAGATCAGCAAAGAGGAATTTGCCGGAATGTCCCGCAAGGAGACCGACGAACGTTTCAGCCGAGCGGACGGCAATGGCGATGGTTTTATTGATCAAGCTGAGTTTGGACAAATCACGCAACGCATGCGGGATGGTGGCATGCGCCGTCCAGGTGGTGAAGGCGGCCCACGGCCCGAGGGTGATGGCGGGTTCCGCCGTCCGCCGGGTAGCCCTGAAGGAGGAACCCCGACTGGCAATCCTCCTCCTGGAGGACCCGAAGGTGGCCGTCCTGGATTTGGAGGCCCCGGAGGCCCTCCCGGTGGACCGGAGGGCGCTCGTCCTGGCTTCGGTGGGCAGGGGGGGGCGGGTGGCGCGCGCGGCGGTATGTTTGGAGATCCAAAGGAGAGCTTCAAACGCATGGATGCTGACGCCAATGGCAGCATTTCCGAGGAGGAGTATGTGACCGCCATGAACCGTCTTCGCGAGATGATGGGACGTGGAGGCCCCGGGGGCCAGGGGGGACCTGGTGGTCAAGGCAGTCCAGGTGGGCAGGGCGGTTTCCGTCGCCCCGGGGAAGGGGGGGCTCCTCCGGGCGGATCAGATGGTGGTTTCCGTCGTCCGCCGGTGGAGGAAGGCAAGCCTGACCCCAAACCAGAGGGGGATAAACCCGCCGGAGACAAGCCCAAGGACGCGATCTGATATTTGATGACACTGTTATCCCCCGGCATCGCCTCTCGCGTGGTGCCGGGGGTTCTTTTTTCTGGTTTTTGGACGGCGTGCTCCGTCCCACTCTTGGATTGGACAGGTGATAAGCTCGCCGAACTGATCCAAGATCAGGCAAACATCCATACGGCGACCCCTCTTGTGGGTTGAGGGGACGGACTTGATTATCGCCGATTGACGCGGGCGCTCACTTGGACTGCAAGATCTCGCGTTCGAGCTTTTTGATCCTCTCCATTTGCTCGCTTCGAACGCGGGCGAGCATCTGGTCGTAGGATTCAGGCGGGAGGTTTCTCATCATGAGGGCCTTCGCTGCAATGGCTCGAACAGGGTAAAACTGCTCACGCTGGAGCCCGCAGTCGCCGTTCACGACGAAATGCCAGTCATTCATGGCGATCCGGAACCAGGTGACGAGTCGTGGGTCACGAATGGGGAGGAGGGCTTTGGCGGCGGTGATCTTCAGGGCGGGAAAATCGTGGCCGTTCATGGCTCGTGCGGTGGGTTGGATACTGTCGGCATCGCCGAGTGCTGCGGCGAAGGCGGTGAGCATGCCGCGAACCTCTTCATCACTCTCGTGAGGGATGGTGTCTTTGATGTAGGGCAACAATCCGGGGCCGAGGTCGAGGCAGCGTTGAAGCAGGGCGGCGCGTTTTCGCTCGGTGGGCAGTGTTTTTTGAGTGAAGGAGTAGTCGGCGTCGAAGTTGTCTGGATCGCATTCGTGGCGCACGGCCTCGAGGATGGGCTGCCACTCGCTTTGCCAGATGGGCGACTTCCGCCACTGGAGCGTGAACGAGGTGATC
>JBKCXA010000228.1:0-7281 GCA_046316935.1 Prosthecobacter sp. | reverse complement strand
CGAGGGCATCCACTGCCAGTTCATCACCGTGAAGGCGATCACGAAAATGCTCACGAGCACCCAATGGAAAGAACGCTTCGTGCGCCAGTTCACTGCTTTGAAGCTCGGATACTCCAGGCTGCTCACCATCAGGTAGCTCAGCAGCACCATCAGACCCGCCAGCGCATACTTCCAGTTGCCGATCTCACGCTCGTTGCTGTCAAACCACAGCAGCAGCAGTGTGAGAGACGAAATCACGCCCGCCGCCGCCGGGATCGGGCAGCCGCGGAAGCTCTTGCTGCTGCACTTCACATCTGCCGCCGCCAGGCAGTTGAAGCGGGCCAGCCGCATCGCTCCGCAAACGAGGTAAACGCAGGAGATCAGCAGCCCGAGGCCCTTCGGCGTGTCCAGCTCCTTCAAAACGATGTCATGCACCAGCAGGGCCGGAGCCGCGCCAAAGCTCACGATGTCCGCCAGCGAGTCCAGCTCGCGACCAAACGGGCTCTCGCTGCCGCTCATGCGGGCCACGCGACCGTCCAACGCATCGAAAACACAGGCCGCCAGGATCAGCAGGATGGCGTAATGGTAGTGCAAGTTCTCATCCAGGTGACGCCCGTCAAAGATCTGCAGGATCGCAATGAAGCCGCAAAGGATGTTCCCTGCCGTCATGAGCGTGGGCAGGACGGGGATGCGGGGTTCGTGGTCGGTCACCATGACCGGAAAGATGGCCGACGAATGGCGAATGTCGAATGCCGAATCAGACCACCAAGTCGCCAAACGGCACCCGTAGCTCGAACTGGGCCTCAGGAGCCTCCCCGAAGATTTTTGCGGCGATGGCCTGACCTTCCCAGTCGATGTTCAAAAGCCCCACATTCGGCAAATGATAGGTTTTCGGCACGACGCGGTGATTGTTCGCTGTTGGCGTGCCGCGAGGATGCTTTTGGGTCATCGAACTGGAGGTGAAATCGAAGACGCCGTTTTTCGAAAACTCGCACCAATGCCGGTCGCCGCTCAAAACGAGGGCCTTTTGGCCTTTGAGCAGCGACAGGAGCCGTTTTTGCTCATGCGGGAAATTCGCCCAGCATTCGCCGCCGTGGGCTTCGGGAGCAAATTGGATGCTGGAGACAACGATTCGCAGTTCCGCAGGCTCTTGGAGCACTTTTTCGAGCCAGACCCATTGGGCTGCACCGAGGATCGTCGTGCTTTCATCATCGGTAGGGACGCTGGTGCCGCCAAGCATCGCTTTCTCCTTCGGCACCTTCTTGAGCGGACTGCGGAAGTAGCGGGTATCGAGCAGGATGATCTGCACACGTTTTCCAGCCGGGCCGAAGCTCTGCGTGTGATACACGCCTTCTTGCTTTCGCCTTGGTGAATCCGCCGGTTCATCGAGCCAGTTCCAAAACTCGACCTGCGCCTCTTTTTTCTGCGGATACTCGCTGCCGCCGTCATTGAGGCCGAAGTCGTGATCGTCCCACGTCGCCAGGATCGGCTTGTTCTTCAATCCACGAAAGAAGCGGCTGTTTTTCAGCAGCGCATACTTCTCTTGCATCATCGGGATGCCGCCTTTGTCCGCATAAACGTTGTCACCCATGAAAATGAACAGATCGCGCGGCAGCGTGAGCGTGCGGTCGAGCATCGGATGCTCATGCGTGTCGAGGCAGGAACCGAAGAGGATGTGCTCGAGCGGTTTGGACTCCTCCGCATGCGCGGAAAGAAGTCCGAGAGCCGGAAGCCCGGCAAGAAGACGGCGGCGGGTGGTGGTCATGGCTTTGCGAGTTTGCTGTCGATGGTGAGTTGGGCGCTGTCACGCTCGATGCAGGGGCCGCAAAGCGAAATCAAGGCCTGCGCTTCAGGGACTGAACGGCCTGCAAGTATCCATTGTTCGACGGCGCGGGCGGCAAAGGCATCGCGAATGGGGCCAGCGGGAAGCTGAAGGGCCATGGCATGTAGTTCCTCGCTGCTTTTGACCGTGGCTCCCAGATGGCAGCCAACGGTATCCGCGGCTTTTTGCAGTTCAGGCCGTTCGGAGTGAGCACGCAGCCACTCGAAGGCCTCCAGCGGCTTGTCGTTCACGAAGCCGCTGAGCCATTCATCGCTTAAATGACTGCGCTCGGCATGCGTGGGCAGTTGCGACACGATTTCCAACCCGGCGGCGTGATCCACGCCGTCGCGATAGCAAAGCTTGGCCAGCAACTGATCCCGCAGCCGCTTCGGCTCCACGGTCGGCAGCGCCGCGAGCACACTTGCGACATCCTCGCTCATCCAACTGAGCCCGATCTGCGCCAGCACCTTCTCGCGAAGGAATGCGTCTTCGATTTGATCCGCCCATGCCGCGCTGGTGAGCGGATCCTTGGCAGCTTTGCGGTAGAGCACGACTCCAATGCCCGCCTCTTGCAGCACGCTGTCGTCATGGAGTGTTCCCAGCCAGTTCAGGGCCGCATCGGCATCCGTTTTGACCCAAAAGTCGAGCGCGGCACGCATGGCACTCTCTTTATCCTGTGGAGAGGAAAGGCCTCGCAGCGTGGTGAGCGCGCCGTTGAGGTCCAGCGAGGCCCATCTCTCGAAGAGATAGCGCAGCAAACGCCGCCGCACCTCCGGGAAAGGATTGCGCAACAGGCCGCGCAACATCGCCGGAAGCTCCTCGAGGCTCATCTGCGAGATGGGATGAATGGCCTCAGCCCAGTTCTCATAGCTCAACACGGCTATGCCTGCCTCGGAGCCGATTTTGGGCGGCGTCTGGAAGGCATGCACATCAACGGCCACTTTCGATTTTGGACGTTCCGATGCAGCGGTGGTCTTTTCAGCCGATTCATGGGTCTCACCCGACGCGAGCGAAAAGCCCACAACCGCACAAAGCGCATGCAAAAGCACCCAAAGCACGAGTTTCATCGCGCTGCCTCCAATCCATAGCTCTTCAGCAGTTTCGTCCGCTCTTCAGTGGGCATGAAGGCCGCTGACTCCCTGCCTTGCAGCCACGCCAGAGCGGTGGCGCGGTCGCTGGTGAGCCATTGCTCGACACGGGATGTGATCCGCTCCGCCCGTTCATCGGGCGCACTGGTCTGCGCCAGCAGCTCAAGACACCTTGCGGGCTCACGATCGCTGATCGCACTGGCGTAGCCATTGATGAGCTCGTCCCGACTGAATGCGTCCGTTTCAGCCGCGATGCGGCTTTCAATGGCCTGCGGATCGATCTCCGCGAGTTGATAGCCAAGCCTCCACTCGGCGGTGAGAGTGTCTTTCTGAGGTCGGACATTCAACCCGTCCAAAATCGACTGCGTGTTACGCCAAGAGCCCGCTTGATCGGCGAAGGCAATGAGTCCTTCCGCAATGTAGGCGCGACCTTTTTCATCCAATCGCGCCGCGAAAGCCAGCACCCGGTCCGCAGGTAGTCGGCACAGCCCCCACGCGGCATTTTGCAGCACGCCGACGGTGTTGAGGCGGTCCGCAGGCAGGGCCTCGATGAAACGCAGAACGCCCTCGGCATCCTCGCCGCTCCAGGTGGCGATGAGATTCCACAGCAGGTGGTCTGCTTCCTCACTTGGCGGTAACCCGAGCACGATGCGTCCAAGCGAGCGCGGATCATGGCGACGAAAGTCGCGCACCAGCTCCTTCGCGAGAGCGAGACGCTGCTCGGACGTGAGTCCAGCATCATGGCGAAACAGCACCTCCACCGCGTTAAGATTGCCCTTTCGCATTTCAGCCCGCACCCAATTGATGGACGCGGTGACGCTCGTGAAGGGAGGTGGCCTGGGGGACAGCGAGGCCGCTTTGGAACGGAGCGTGGCAGGTTTTGCCGATGCCGTGGAGGCTTCTTCGATAGCTGCGGGCTTCTGCTGATACCCGGCGAGGGCGCCAAGCATGGCGCAAGCTGTCGTGGTGAGCAAAAGGCGGGGAAAAGACATGCGCTGGCTGGAACGGATGTCTGCCTGGGTTGCTTGGAAAAAGCAGCCGGCCATCACGCATGCCGCAGGATCGCCTCGGCGACGCGGAGACCATCGGCGGCGGCGGAGATGATGCCGCCGGCGTAGCCCGCGCCTTCACCGGCCGGGTAAAAGTGCTTAACGCCGGTGCATTCGAGCGTTTCGGCATCGCGTGGGATGCGGATCGGGCAGGAGCTGCGTGTCTCGAAGCCGGTTAGCACGGCCTCTTCCATAGCGAAGCCACGCAGGCCTTTTTCAATGCGTGGCACCGCTTGGTGAAGCGTCTCGGTGATGTAATCCGGCAGCACGGAGGTGAGATCCGTCCACACGACTCCGGGTTTGTGGCTTGGCTGCACCTTGTCGGGACCGGTGGAGGCGTTGCCCGCGAGGAAATCACCCAAAAGCTGCGCGGGCGCCGCATAGGTGCCGCCCGCCAGATCGAAGGCGGCTTTTTCAAGGCGGCGCTGCATCGCGACTCCGGCCAGCACGTCGTCTCCCACAAAGTCCTCCGGCCGCACATCGACCATGAAACCGGCATTCGCATTCGCCTCGGCGCGGGCGTAGCTGCTCATGCCATTGGTGACGACGGTGCCCGGTTCGGAATTCGCCGCCACCACGAGGCCGCCGGGACACATGCAGAAGCTGTAGGCGGTGCGACCGGTGCCGCAGTGAGCCACGAATTTATAAGGCGCGGAGCCGAGACGCTCATGACCGGCCCAGCGGCCGTAAAGCGAGCTGTCGATGAGCTTTTGCGGATGCTCGATGCGCACACCGATGGAGAAGGGCTTCCGCTCCATCGGCACGCCATGACGATGGAGCATCTCGAAGGTATCTCGCGAGCTGTGTCCGATGCCGAAGATGATCCGGCTGCCTTCGATCGTGCTGCCATCTGCCAGCACCACACCGCGCATGATGCCGTTCTCGATGACCACATCGCTCACCTTGGCCTCAAAGCGCACCTCGCCGCCCAGTTCGATGATCTCCTGACGGATGTGGCGCACCACTTTGATGAGACGGTCCGTGCCGATGTGCGGACGCGCTTTGACGAGGATATCCTCCGGCGCGCCCGCCTTCACCATCTCCTTCAACAACCAGGGGATGCGGTGCTCGCGGTCGCGGATCTGGGTGTAGAGCTTTCCATCGGAGAATGTGCCCGCGCCGCCTTCGCCAAACTGCACGTTCGATTCGGCATTGAAGGCCCAGCCACGGTTCCAAAAGCCGGTCACATCGCGGGCACGATCACCCGCGGCCTTGCCACGTTCGAGCAATACGGGCTTCCATCCGGCTCGGGCAAGCATCAGGCCGCAAAACAAGCCGCAGGGGCCTGTGCCGACGATGATGGGACGGTCCGTGATGGCATGAGCAGGGCGGGGGACTTCATACTCTTCCGGTTCCGCGATCTGCACACGCGCGGCTTTGTCGAGCCGCTGAAGCACGCGGGACTCGTCATCGACTTCCGCCCGCAGCGTGTAACTAAAGCTTACATGACCGCGCCGGGCGTCGATGGCGCGTTGTTTGATTTCCAAATGCTTCAAATGGTCTGTTTTTACCTTCAACGCCTCCAACGCCGCCTGACGAAGGGCGGCGTCGGTGTGATCGACGGGAAGCAGAACCTGGCTGAGCTGGAGCATGCGGGCAGGTGCTCATAAAACCGCGATTTGACGGCGGCAAACGCTTCCTTGTCGGAAGGCTCGGGGAAAACACTCTCAAGGTCGCACCAAGGGCCTCTCTGGCATCTTCACTCCATCGGCTTCGGTGAGCTTCACTTTGAGCAGTTCGACGGTTTGTTTGCCGCCGGCGAAGGCGATGTAAAGACTGTCACCATGCTCGATGACGTGCGGGTAGTCGATGTGGCGACCGCCGACGAGGTAGAGCATTTTGGTGAAGACGAGGCCGTCGTCGCTTATGGAGAGCGTGAGAGGATCTCGCTTCTTCGGATTTGGATTTGAGACGAGGACGTAGCGACCATCGCGAAGTCGCAGGCCGCTGATTTTGGAGGTGGCGTCGGGGAAGTTGGTCTTCACGGGTGTGCTCCAGGTGCGGCCGTCATTGGTGGAGAAGGCGCGATAAAGAAAACCGCTGCGGCGGTTGTCGCGGAAGACGGCGGCGAGGGTGTTGTCGGGTAAAATCCACCAATCGGGCTCTTCGGCCTTCAATTCGGCGGCGCTGCCGAGCACGGGGTAGGATTGCCAGTCGCTGAGTGATTTCACGCCACCGACGAGGAAGTGCACGCCGCTCGTTTTGTAGTCGTGCGGGCGGCGTGACATCATCCAATCGCCAGTGCGCAGCTTCATCGGCGGGAAGTTGTTGATGGTGTCGTCAAAGACCACGCCCGCATCTTGCCAGGAGCCATCGCTTTGAAGGCGAAAGGCATGCAATTCGAGGCTGGGGCCGAAAAAGCCCGCCGCTTCATCGAGCGAAGCGAGCGCGAGCAATTCGCCACCTCGCTTCCAAAAGCCGCGTGAGATCCAGCGCATGCCTTTGTCTGTGCGAGTGCCGTAGTGCGGCGAATCAGGGCCGGAGTTCGGCGGGATGGGCGTCAGATACTGCGACGTGCTCCAAGTCAGGCCATCGGCGCTCGTGGCAAACTTCACCCGCTGACCCACACGATCCTCGATGCCCGGTCCATCGCTCCACATGGCCCAAAAGCGTCCGTCGTGATGAACGAGGTAGTTGTGCTGATTCACGCCGCCGCTCTTTTTGTCAAGCTTGGTGGGATCACCATCTTTTGTACGCACATCGCTGATGATGACGTGCTCGCTGCGCACTTTCGGCAAAGCGGCGAAGTCGATGTCATGCGTGTTCTCTGGCACCCACGGGCCCGCGAGCATCAGGGGCGATGATGGGTTTGTCTTTGGAGGCAGTGGCTCGACGGCTGGGGCTAAGGAGCAAATGGAGAGGATGGCCGCAAAGGATTGGAACCGGGCGAAATACATCATGGCACCGTATAACGGAGAAACGACGGTCTTACTTCTTCACCGGCGACACTGACTCTCAAACTCTCGTGCCTTCTTCCCGCCGACCTCATGCTTCATGAGCTGCTTCGTCGCTCAATGTCACACCGGCAGATTCAGCAATCGTGCATCGAGCGTGAGCAAGCCAGTGGCCTCGTCCAGCGCATGGTGAAGACCAATCGACGTGAAGGACAGCGCTTAACGACCCCGTGTCTCAGAATCGACCTGCGGAGGGCATCGTGTGGAGCCAGTTCGGTGACACTGGGTTGTGTGATTGCCGCTCTGATGATGAAACGAGCTCAAAGGACGTTCACCAGTCCTCGCTCGACGGCGAGCATCACGGCATGGGCGCGGTCTTTGGCGCCGAGTTTGTCGAAGATGCGGACGAGTTCCTGTTTGATGAGGCTTTCGCTGTAGCCGAGTTCGGC
>JBKCXA010000227.1:0-3574 GCA_046316935.1 Prosthecobacter sp. | reverse complement strand
GCTCACCTCCAACCTCGGCAACGCCAGCAGCCACGACAACAAGAACATGCCAGTCCTCTTCGCCGGTGGCGGCTTCAAACACGGCCAGCACCTCTCGTTTGACCAGAAGGACAACTACCCGCTGCCGAATCTTTATTTGAGCATGCTGCACCGCCTTGGCATGCAGGATGAATCCTTCGCGACGAGCACGGGGGAGATGAGCGGACTCGGGGCGTGAATGTTTGTCCAACCCGGTTGACGGCTCGTCACGCCAGCGAGTAGCTTGCGAGATGCGCCGCTTTTATCTTCCTGCTGTTCTCGCCCTTTCCTGCTCGCTTGCCACCCTGGCCGAGGAGGCCAAAAAGGACCCGCCCAAGCCTGAGGCGAAGCCAGCCGAGAAAAAAGAGGAGCCAAAGAAGGACGATAAAAAGGAAGAATCCTCCGTGACCCATGGTTCGGTGACCATCGGTGGCAAGGAAGTGAAGTACAAGGCCACAGCGGCGATGCTTCCGATCCTGAAAGCGGATGGCAACCCCTCGGCGCAGGTGTTTCACATCGCCTACACGAAGGAAGGTGCGGACGCGAAAACACGTCCGGTGACTTTCTGCTTCAATGGCGGCCCCGGCAGCAGCAGCGTGTGGCTGCATCTCGGGGCCTTCGGTCCGAAGCGTGTGGACCTTCCTGCCGATGGTCTCACGCCACCGAAACCGCCCGGCGGGCTCGTGCCGAATGAATACTCGCTGCTGAGCGACACCGACCTCGTCTTCATCGATCCGGTGAACACCGGCTTCAGCACCGCCACGGACCCGGGCAAGGTGAGCGAGTTCCTCGGCGTGAAGGAGGACATCACCGCGGTGGCGGAGTTCATCCGGCTGTGGATCACGCGGGAGAAGCGCTGGTCCTCGCCGAAGTTCCTCGCGGGTGAAAGCTACGGCGGCATTCGCGGCGGCGGCCTCGCGGAGCATCTTGCGTCGCGGCATCGCATCTATTTGAACGGCCTCATCATCGTCTCCGGCCTGCTCGATTACGACACGCTCATCGGCACCACGATCAATGACCTGCCAAACATGGTGCTGCTGCCCGCCCTCACCGCGATGGCTCACTACCACAAGCGCCTGCCCGCCGATCTGCAAAACGCCCCACGAGACAAGGCCATCGCTGAGGCGCGTGAGTTTGTGTATCGCGACTATGCGCACGCCCTGCACATGGCGCATGCCTTGCCCAAAGCCGAGCGTGCCACGGTGGTGAAGAAGCTCGCCCGCCTCACCGGCCTGCCGGAGAAGCTCATCGACGACCACAACATGCTCATCAGCGGCGGTCTCTTCCGCGAGCACCTGCTGCGGGATCAGGGTCTCGTCCTCGGTGCCTACGACGCCCGCGTCACTGGCCGCGACGCCGATGTTTCCGAAAATCATCCCGAGATCGACCCCTTCATGAATGTCGTCGGCGGCATCGCCGCAGCCAGCATGAACGCCTACCTCCGCGAGGAGCTGAAATTTGAGCGTGATCTACCCTACGAGGCGCTGAAGCCCCAGCCCGGCTGGAATCATGGCGAAGGCAATCACTACACCAGCGTGAACCACGACCTCGCCAAGGCCATGAAGGGCAATCCTCACCTCCATGTGCTCGCCTTGATGGGTTGGGCGGACCTCGTCACCCCGCCGGACAACATGGTCCACAGCCTACGCCACCTGGCCATCCCCGCCGAACTACGGAAAAACATCCACACCGCCGAATACGACGCCGGTCACATGATGTACACCAACCAGCCGGACATGAAAAAGATGCACGCGGACATCGCCGCCTTCATCGCGGCGTGTTTGAAGTAGCCGCCGAGGCTGGATAGCCCTGCGAAAGCAGCCCTCGAAGGCGACTTTGTGAAATTTTTCACAAAATCGGGTTGCCCCTCCCTCCCTCGACCGGATAATCGGCCCCAGATGACCCCCTCGCTGCCCTTTGCTGCCATTGACCTGCTCTCCCTCGCCGTCTCGGTCGGGAAGATCGTTTTCCTCTGCTTTTTGGTCATTCTGCCGCTCGTCTCGATCTCGGTGTATTTCGAGCGTCGCCTGTCTGCGGTGATCCAGGACCGTGTGGGTCCGAATCGCGTCGGCGTGCCGCTCACGCTGTTTGGTTTCAAGAAGGACTGGCAGCCCCTCGGCATCGGCGGTCTCGCCCAGGCGGCGGCGGACGGGTTGAAGTTCATCCTGAAGGAGGACTTCGTGCCCGCTCACGTCCGGAAAGCCTATTACTGGATGGCTCCCTGCCTCGTCGTGGTGCCCGCCCTGCTTACCTGCGCGGTTTTGCCCTTCGGCAGCGAGATCGACCTGAGCTTCCTCAATCCCATCGTGACCTCGGTTTTCGGCGGCAGCGGCTTCACACAGCCGGTGAAGCTCGTCATCGCTGATCTGAGCGTCGGGCCGCTCTTCACCTTCGCCATCGCCTCCATCGGTGTGTATGGCATCGTCCTCGCCGGCTGGGCGTCGAATTCCAAATACCCCTTCCTCGGCGGGGTGCGCTCCAGCGCCCAGATGATCTCGTATGAGATCTCCCTCGGCCTCTCGATCATCCCCGTCTTCATGATCTTCGGCGATCTGAACCTCGGCAAGATGGCCGCCTACCAGGACGCGAACGGCTGGCTCCTGCTGCCCTTCTGGGGCGAGGGCCTCAGCTTCCAGCGCTGGGTGCTGCTCATCCCCATCGTCATCAGCTTCTGCATCTTCACGGTGTCGATGTTCGCCGAGACGAACCGCCTGCCCTTCGACCTCGCGGAGTGCGAAACCGAACTCGTCGCGGGTTATCACACCGAGTACAGCTCGATGAAATTCGCCCTCTTCTTCATGGGTGAGTATGCCGCGATGATCATCGGCTCCGGCATGGCCGTCACGCTCTTCCTCGGCGGCTGGAGCATTCCTTTTGCGCCTTATCTCGGCCTGTCCTTTGAAGCCGGAAACACACCCTGGTGGCTCGGCCTGCTGCACATCGGCACCTTCTTCGCCAAGGTGTTCGCCTTCATCCTCTTCTTCATCGTCATCCGCTGGACGCTTCCCCGCTTCCGCTTTGACCAGTTGATGGCGCTGGGCTGGAAGGTGTTCTTCGAACTCGCCCTCGCGAACGTTTTCCTCACCGCGGTGCTGCTGTGGTGGACGCAGAAGTAAGCCGCCGCTGCATCCAAAAGGCCGCGTGAGCGCCTAAAAAGCCGCCAAGCGTATCGGCGAGCCAGTCCCACACATCACCGCCGCTGCGGCCGGGCACGTGGAGTTGATGCCACTCGTCCAAAACGCCCACCAGAGAACAAAAAAGCACCGTCATCACGATGGCGGCAGCCTTGCCCTGCGCGAGACCTGCCAGCCGCAAACCCAGCAGAAAGCACATCCCTCCCAGCGTGAAGTAAGTGGCGTGCTCGACCTTGTCGATGCCTGGAAAGCCTCCAGGTAATGCCGTGCTGGGTTGAGCGGAGAGCCAATACAACACACCACCCCAGACAAGGACCGCGACACGCCAGAACAGGGGCTTGGAAAGAGGAGAAAGCATGGCGAGAGGTGAAGCGGGTGAGAGGCAAAAGGTCAAGCGGGCAACACGGCGGCAAGCAATCAAG
>JBKCXA010000226.1:0-6909 GCA_046316935.1 Prosthecobacter sp. | reverse complement strand
TCTCACTCCTCTTCTGGCTCACCGGCATGATTCAAGGCCAGACGACCATCAGTCTCGGCACCGGTAAAATCACTGGCTCCGTTACGGGGTTGAGTTCGGCCAATCCGAATGTCACCGGACTCAGCGCGGGCATCAGCTTTGATCTCACGATCACGGCTACAAGTGTCGCCACGCCTGGGCTCACGGTGGCAAGTCACAACGACGGCATCGGCGTCGCGGGCGGTTCCAACAACCTCGAAATGGACAATGGCAACAATCTCAACGCCAATGATGATCAGTCGCTCGTTTTTACGCTGAGCAATGTCACCGGCCTGAGCGCAGGACAGTCGTTGCGGATTTCGGGCATCGGCGCTCGTTCGGGCAGCGGCACCACGACGAAGCAATACGCCATCTACGACGGCACCACCTCCGTCAGCAGCGGCTCGTTCACGGCCACGTCGTTTGCCATCTCCGTGCCAAATCTCACCAGCGTGAAAATCACAGCCACGGGTCCAACCACCGCGCCCGCCTTGGATTCGCGGTTCATCCTCAATCAACTGCTCCTCACCGTCACCGGAGGAAGCGGCGGCGGGGGAGGCAGCGCCAATGCGGCGGCGAAGATTACCCATTCGGGCATCGACAGCAGCGATCATCCGTTCTTCACCTTCGATAGCGTCGCGGGTGAAAGCTACGAGATCCAAAGCTCCACCGATCTGCTTTCGTGGACGCCGATGGCCACACTCTCCGGCACCGGCGCCCCAATCACCTACACCGACGAGTTCACCCAGGCTCCGGGCGTGCCGAGACACTTTCACCGCGCCAAGACCGTGCTCACGCCGAATGGAAACCTCACCAACACCACGCTCAGCATCACGCAAACCTGGTTGCAGGAGCCGACCGGCTACGCCCGCACGGCCGTCGTCCAGGTGCCCGCAGGTGCCGGGCCGCACCCCGTCATCATCCTGCTTCATGGCAATGGCGGCACAGGCGCTGGCACCATCGCTGCGCTCAATCCGCATGTCAGCACCGCCATCCGCGTGGCACCGGATGGCTACCTCACCAGTTGGAATGTCGATGGCGAAGCCTCCCTGGCACCTGATGTCGCCTTCATCCGCGATCTCATCGCGCTGCTGAAGACCTACGACAACGTGGACGCGGGCAAAATCTCCATTTTCGGCATCTCCAACGGCTCCGGCATGACGAATCGCCTGCTCATTGAGCTCGATGGTGCCGCCTTTCAGAATGCAGGCTGCCAGGTCTCCCAAATGCTCGCCAAGATGTATCACGACAGCGCCTTCTGGTTCAATGCCACCGGCAGCAATGCCTACGACCAGACCATCGCGCCCGCCAAACGTCGCCGCATCATCAGCCTCAACGGCACGGCAGATCCCCTCATCCCCTACACCGGCGGAACGAGCGCCATCGGCACCTTCATCTCCGCCCAGGAGAGCATCTATCGCTTCGCCCAAGCGATGGGTGAAACCGGTCCGCAGCTAGCCGATGCCGACGGCATCCCCGGCACCGGCACGAACGGCTATTCGGCCCCCTTCGTGAAATACACCTACCGCAGCGGCCAGTTCGTCCACTACAAACTCATCGGCGGCAATCACGGCCTCCAAGTCGGCGGCAGCTTCGTCTATGCCGATGAAGCCAAGCAGATCGTCTCTGCCTTCCTGTTGCAGTAGTGGTGCTGGAAAGGTAATCCAGGCCAGACTGAATCCACGGAAAACATCCAGGCCATTGCTCATGCCGACCATCATCTGGGTTTGTGAAAAACGTTGAAGGTCTCACGCAAAGGCGCAAAGACCAGAAATCCTCATGGAAACTTTGCGGCTTTGCGTGAGTTTTGGGGCGTTCTTCCTTTCAGACAGCGCCCGCTTCGTGAGCACTCCGTTAAGAAAAGCCCAGCCATTGAGCACACGAAGACTGTTTACTTTGAAGACGACTGGATTTTCCAACTCGCTCTGAACAGGCCCCCGAAGGGCATCCATGATGACCTTGCGATCTGCGCTGCCCATTTTGGGAGTGGAAGGTTCGACTGCAATTGAGAGACCAAGGGTGAAGACGAAGGTAATGAGGGTGATGAACGTGTCATACGCGTTACCGGTTTTTCGGTCTAGTTCTGGGCAGGCAGAGAGGAAACATGGCAAGGCACCCGTTGGCCAGCGGCAACGGCCATGAGATGGAGCTAGGAGTGAAGTGAGCGAAATCAATGGCCGCCGTAGCCGTCGATGCCTTCAAAGAGCTGCCACGGCACGGTGGAGTCATCGCTATCATCAGGGAACTCGTAGCCACCACCGGCGCTTTCGAAGGCCGAGCGGAGGACTTTCCAGCCTGTGCCATCTTTTTTGAGCTGGGCTTGAAATTGAAACTGGGCGATCTTGTCACCGATCTCGGCATCGGCTGGTTTTTTATCCTCCGGCGTCACGATGAAGCCCTGGAACAGCGCCCAGTCACCGGCGATGCGCACCAGCCCGCCACTGAGATCACACTTCATACCCGCGAGCTTTGTGATGACGGCATCGACGGGCTCGATCACCGCGGCGGCCTCCTTGGTATCCGTCTTCGGCTCGCTCAGAGGCACCTGCTTGAAGACTTTAGTGAATTTGACGCCCTTCGGCTCCTTCAGCACGTTTTGATTGGGGCCATGCTCGGTGAGCTCTCCCTCGGCTACGGTGATTTCTCCCTTGCCGAGCTTCATGAGCTGCTCTTCCGAGCCGGGCTGGCCTTCGATCTCGTAGTTGAAGGTCACATGCAGCACGCCGTCCTCGCGGACCTTGCCGAAGATCCTGCCGAAGGCGCTGCCTGCATCGGAACCGGCAAACTGGGTGCCTGAGATGAATTCTCCCTCGATGACGCGGCAGAGCTGCTCCTCGGATTCGCCGGTCTTCTTTTCAGAGGCGAGGATTTTAGGTCCGGCGGCGTCCTGGGCCAAGGAGCCGATGGCTGCTGTCGTTACTATTCGGAATGTTTTCGAGGTCATGGAACATGAAAACAAGCTCCTCGCCCTGGAGATGATAAATGTAGGTTACCTCCCCGTGATCATCATTCAGCAGCAGCTTCACGCGGTAGAAGGGTGTCTCATCATTGCTGCGCCAGACCTGCCTTTCCGAGCCGCCCAAATCGGTGAAACTCGCCATTGGCCACTCCTTGTGGGCGGATTCGATCTTCTGGTAGATGGACTGGATGTTTTTGACGGCTTTTTTGTCCTCAGCGAAGGACAGGGATGCCATGACGAAGACGGCGATGAACGATGTGTGTATCTTGATGGAATAGATCAGGAAAAGAACAGGTAAAGCGCGGCAGCCTGGACAAGCACGCCAACGACCAGCATGGCAAAAAAGATGCCCCAGAACTTCTTGCGCTTCCCTGGGCTGAAAAAGGCGAGGCCGCCAGGAATGCCGGCGAGGCCGCTGATGACCTGACCGCCCATGACGGCGGCGATCATGCCCAGGTGTGAATCCGCGCTGGCGGAGCCAGAGTCATTCGCCATGACGCTGGCCATCAGCTTCATGGCGCCAAGGACGAAGGCACCTCCGAGCCAGAGCAGCATAAAAAGAATGCCCAGCACGACGAGCCAGGCTGGAGCTTTTGAAGTGGCGTTTTCCATCGGAAATAAAAGAAAAGGTTCAGCCTTTCACCGAGGTAAGGATCTTCAAGAGGTCATCCCCGTGCTTCTCCTCAGCCACGGTGGGCATGAGGTTGAACAGCATGAAGTAGGTGTCTTCATTTTTTGGTGCAAAGACGGCACAATTCAAAGCCATTTCCACCCCTTCTATGGTGACGCTTCCCGTGAGAAAGGTCACAGGCATGTCGTTCAGCTCGCCTTTCTCCGGCTTCCCCTTCCAATTCATGCCTTCGAACGACTCGCTCATCGCTTCCTTGGCTGCGGTTACGGCGGTTTTCAGATCACCACCCTCCAGGGCGAAGAGTTGAATGTTGGCAAGCTCGTCAGCAGAGGACGCGGAGATGTCCTCACCGACCTCGACATCCCAGTCATCCGGAAAGGTGATGGAGAAGATGGGGGTGTCCTTGGGGTAGCTGAACGTCTGCTCAGCGATGGCAGGAGCCGTCAGCATGGAGAGGGTGAGGAGGATGAGGAAGGCGCGTTTCATGGGAGTGGATTCCCAGCGTTTTTGCGCCGGGCGGGGTGATGAGAAGCAATCCGACTCGTGGCGTCAATGCTTATTCAAATTCCTGCAAAAATGTCGCGCATGGCATGCGTCACTTCCACGCCATGCAGCGGAAGGGATGATCGTCGATGAGGTTCGGCACCACGCCGGTGAGCTGGCCGCCGTGGTAAAACTGCACGCCAACGTAGTAATAGATGGGCAGCACCACTGTCTCTTCGCGCACGAGCATTCGCTCAGCCTCGGCAAAAAGTTCATTACGCTTCATCCCATCCGGCTCGCGAGCTGCCTCGGAGATCAAGGCATCATACCCAGGGCTCTCCCAGCCTGTGCGGTTGTTTCCACTGCCAGCCAGAAACATCTCGAGGAAGGTGCTGGGATCGTTGTAATCCCCCACCCAGGAACTGCGGCAGAGGTCGTAATCGAGGTCACGCATGCTGCTGAGCCAGATCTTTTGCTCCTGCTTCTTGAGGTTCACCGTCACGCCGAGGTTCTTCTGCCACATGGCCTGTAGCTCGACGGCGAGGTTTCGCTCCAGTGGCATGGGCAGATGAAGAAACTCGACCCGTGGAAAGCCTTTGCCATTCATGAAGCCCGCCGCGGCGAGCAACTCGCGGGCTTTGACCGGATCGTAGTCGAGCCCCGGCGGCGGCTGATAGCCCTGTCCGGCTCCGGGCGGCGTGATCCCCCAGGCGGGCGTCTCGCCGAGCTGCGTGATGTTTTCGACGAGGCGCTTTTTGTCCACCGCCAGAGCAAAGGCCTGCCGCACCCGCGGATCGGTGAAGGGCGGCTTGGTGGTGTTGATGCGGATGAACCAGGTGCCGAGAAAGGGCCCGGTGTGAAACCATGACTGCTGCTTGAGCTTTCCGGCCAGCGTGGGTGGCGTCATGCCCTTGTCCATCAGTAGGTCGCTCTGCCCGGCGTGGAAGAAATTCAGCGCTGTGTTCGCATCCGGAACCGGGAGGACGTCCACGCTGCGCATGGCCACATTCGCGGCATCCCAGTAGCCGGGATTTTTCCTCAAACGAATGCGGTCGTCGATCCGCCAGGCGTCCAGCAGATAGGCTCCATTTGTCACGATGTTCTCCGGCTTGATCCAGGCCGAGCCATGCTTCTCGATGACATGCATTGGCACCGGGGCCAGCGTCTGGACGGCACAGAGGTCGATGAAGTAAGGCGTGGGGTTCTCCAGCACCACCTCGAGCGTTTTGTCGTCGATCACCCGCAGGCCCAGGCTCGCCGGATCGGTCGATTTCCCCTCCGTGAAGTCCTTCGCGCCCCGGATGACATGCAGCAGGCTCGTGTAGTCCGATCCCGTCTCCGGCTTCAAGGCACGAATCCACGACACGGCACAGTCACGGGCGGTCACCGGCCTGCCATCCGTCCACTTCACGCCCTCCCGGAGATGAAACACATACGTTTTGCGATCCTCCGACACATCCCAACGCTCCGCCGTGCCGGGCTGTGGCTGGCCGTTTTCGTCAAACCGGCACAGCCCTTCAAAAAGCGAGGACGAGATGCGCATGCTGACCTGGTCCGAAACGATGGTGGGATCGAGCGTCTCCGGCTCCGCGCTCTGGATGATGATCAAATCCGCCCGCGGCTCCATCCGACCGCACGAGGTCAGGCAGGCGAGCCCAAAGAGGGCGCTGAGAATGGGGCGGAGTAGCATGCGTGACGTTCCTGATACTGGCCGAGCCCTCCTTCGACGCCAGCTTTTTCCCGTTGCCTGACTGCGGAAGACTCTGATAGAAGGCGCGGCATGAAGGCAGCCTTCACTCTTCTGCTCCACCTTGCCCTGCTGCTCCCATCGGTTTTTGCCCGCACGTTCACGGACAATGCGGGGCGCAAGGTGGAGGCCGAGCTGGTGGCCGTCGAAAATGACACCATCCGCATCCGCCGGGCGGACGGGCAGGTCTTCACCCTGCCTCTCGCCACGCTGTCTGCCGCCGACCAGGCCTTTGTGCAGCAATGGAAAGCCAAGGCACCCGCGTCCGCCCCTGCTCCAGCCCCTCCCGCAAAACCCGCAGCAAGCGCCAAGGATCCCGAGGCCGAGCAGCGCCGCATGCTGCGCATCGTGGAGGATGTTGTTTGCGCCAAATGGCATGATGGCACGGCCCTTCGCTGGGAAGGAATTCCCACTCTGCGACTAAACGCCAAAGACCCGGGGCTCGGGAAATTTGCCGAGGACACCTTCAAGGACATCTGCACCACGGCCGCACTTCAGCCCGCTCCTGGCGACAGGATCTGTGAGGTCCACATCGGGCCGCATGATGTGATGAAGAAGTTGTCCACCAAGGAGAAAGGCGGAATGAGCATGCGAGACGACATTCTGTATTATGTCTTCTGGGACGATCAAAAAAGACTCGAGCGGACGCTGATCATGCTGAGTTCGGACAAATTTCCAGAGGACGAGGCCAAGGCTTTGTTGCTGACCTATCTATTGCAGACCTTTGGCCTCTCGGACTGGACAAAGGAAATTGAGGCAACAGAAAAATCCTGCTTGAGCTGGGACTACTCGGGTGCCCAAACGATGTCTGAACTTGATCGCAAGCTGCTGGCCTTCGTCTACAAGCACGTTCCCAACGGGACCACTCGCAGCGAGCTCCGCAGCCTCTTTCGCAAAAACTGGACGCCCTGAAGCCTGAGAAAATGGAGGCGAGGGCGGGAATTGAACCCGCGCTTCACCAAGGGGTTGTTTGTGGATGTTTGAGTACGTCTGAAACCCTTGATTTACAAGGAAGAGCGCGGATTTCGGATTTCGCTGGACATCCCGAAATGAAGCCGGATGTTCTTACTC
>JBKCXA010000225.1:0-7140 GCA_046316935.1 Prosthecobacter sp. | reverse complement strand
GGTGAATTCACCACCGATGCGGCCTTCGCGCAGCATCAGGATGCGGTCGCTCATGCCGATGAGCTCCGGCAGCTCGCTGGAGACGAGCAGCACGGCTTTTCCGGCGGCGGTGAGCTTGTTGATGATCTCGTAGATTTCGAGTTTCGCGCCCACATCAATGCCGCGTGTGGGTTCATCGAGCAGGATGACGCTCGGCTCGGTGAGCAGGGCTTTGCCGAGCACGATCTTTTGCTGGTTGCCGCCGGAGAGGCGGCCCGCGATGGCATCGAGTCCGGTGGCTTTGATGCGCAGATCGCCAAAGATGGCTTGGTTGCGTGTGGTCTCGTCGTTTCGACGAATGAAACCGGCGCTACAGATGCTCTTCAACGACGACAGCGAGAGATTGAAGCCGATTTCATGCTCCAGCACGAGGCCGTAGCGCCGCCGGTCCTCGCTGGCGAGCACCATGCCGCGCTCGATGCTCTGTTGCGGCGTGTGGTTTTTCAAGGCATCGCCCTGGAGCGTGACATCACCGGCCTGGCGGCGACCCCAGGCACCGAAAAGATGCATGAGGAGTTCCGTGCGTCCCGCTCCCATGAGGCCGCCAATGCCGAGCACCTCACCGGCGCGGAGTTCGAGCGAGATGCCGTGCAATCGGGCCTCACCATCGTTTTCGGCCACGGTGAGGTTTTGCACCTTCAGCAAGGTCTCGCCGGGCTGTGAGGCACGTCGCGGGAAAAGATCGCCGATCTCACGGCCGACCATCAGGCGGATGACCTCGGCTTTGCTCGTGTTTTTGGCCTCTTGAGTGCCCACCGTGCTGCCATCTCGCAGCACCGTGATGCGGTCGGCGATGCCGAAGACCTCGTCGAGCTTGTGGGAGATGTAAACGCAGGCGATGCCGCGCTGGCGGAGGTCGCGGAGAATATCGAGCAGGATCAGCACTTCGTGCTCGGCAAGCGCGGCGGTGGGTTCGTCGAGGATGAGGATGCGGCTGTCCTTGGCCAGCGCCTTCACGATTTCGACGAGCTGCTTCTGCCCCACGCCCAGGGAGGAAACCTGCGCGGCAGGATCGAGATTCACTTTGAAGCGCTCCAGCAAGGCGCGGGCCTCGCGATGAATGCGCGGCCAGTCGATGAAGCCGCCCCAGCGTCGCGGTTCACAGCCGAGGAAGATGTTTTCCGCCACCGTCATCTCCTCCACCAGCGCCAGTTCCTGATAAATGACCGCGATGCCCGCCTTCGCCGCATCGCCGATGCCGGTGAAGCGTGCCTCCGTGCCATTCACCTCGAAGCGGCCCTCGTAGCTGCCGTGCGGATGGATGCCGGAGAGCAGCTTGATGAGCGTGCTCTTGCCCGCGCCGTTCTCGCCGCAGAGCGCATGGATCTCGCCCGCCTGGAGGTCAAAAGACACGTCCTTCAGCGCGGTGACGCCGGGGAATTTCTTCGTGATGCGGTGGGCGGCGAGGAGAGCGGACATTTTTGATTTCTGATTTACGATTTATGAATGATCCTAGCCATCTCGTTTTAAAAGCCACCATGAAACTCCGCTCCACGCTCTTCGCCCTGCTCCTTGCCCCATGCTCCTTGCTCCAAGCCTCTGACTGGACCATCTCAACCTTTGCCGGGACGGGGGTGAAGGGTGGAGAAGGCGATGGCGGCCCGGCGACAAAGGCCACGATCGACAATCCCTTCGGCGTCGTGCGTGGGCCGGATGGGGCAATCTGGTTCTGCGAATACACCGGGCAGCGCATCCGCCGTGTGGCACCGGATGGCACCATCAGCACCATCGCGGGCACCGGGGCCAAAGGCTACAGCGGCGATGGCGGCTCCGCTTTGCAGGCGACCTTCAACCTGCCCCACGAGCTGCGTTTTGATGCGAAGGGCGATCTTTACATCGTGGACATGACCAACCACGCGGTGCGGAAGATCGACCTCAAGACGAAAATCATCACCACCATCGCCGGAAACGGAAAGCCCGGCTACAGCGGCGATGGCGGCCCGGCGAAGGACGCGCAGTTTAAGCAGCCGCACAGCATTCAATTTGGTCCCGAGGGCGATCTTTACGTCTGCGACATCGGCAATCACGTCATCCGCAAGATCGACATGAAGACCGGCACGATCAGCACCTTTGCTGGCACCGGAACGGCCGGACCGACGCCCGATGGCTCGCCCATCAGTGGCACGCCGCTCAAAGGGCCGCGTTCCCTTGATTTCGACAAGCAGGGCAATCTCTGGCTCGCCACGCGTGAGGGGAACCAGGTCTTCAAATTCGACCTCAAGGCCGGGAAGATCTTCCACATCGCCGGAACCGGCAAAAGCGGCTTCACCGGCCATGGTGGCCCGGCCAAGGAGGCCACGCTCAGCGGCCCCAAAGGCATTTCCATCGACGCGGAAGGCAATGTGTGGCTCGCCGACTGCGAGAGCCATTCCATCCGCATGGTGAACATGAAGACTGGCAACATCGAACTTATCGCCGGGTTCAATCAAAAGGGCGATGGACCCGATGGCGATCCTCTCGGCTGCAAAATGGCCCGCCCGCATGGTGTCTTCTGCGATGCCGATGGCACTGTCTTCATCGGTGATAGCGAATCGCACCGCGTGAGGCTGCTGAAGAAGAAATGAACAGGGCGCACGAAGCTGCTCGCACGGGATGGCGGTGGTAAAATGATGGCGGGTAAAATGATTCTCTGTTCAGATCATTTTACCCCACATCATTTTACCCTTTTCTGCCGAGCTAGTCGGCAGCCAGCGGGTCGCCATGTTGACGACGCCAGACATTCAGCGTGTTTTTTAGCCGGGTGAGCTCGGCGGCATGTTCGGGGCTTCCGCTGAGGTCGTGGAGCTCATCGGGATCGTTTTGCAGGTCGAAAAGCTGCTCGCGGCGTGCCTGCGGGTAGAGGATCAGCTTCCACCGGTCCTCGCAGATCATGCGCTGCGTGTCGGTGAACATGCCGGTGACAAAGTCGTGCACGCGGGAGGCCTTCCGGTGCAGCAGCGGGACGAGGCTGCGGCCGGTGACGCTGTCCGGGATGGCGATGTCGGCGAGCTCGCAGAGCGTCGGGAAGAGATCGTGAAGCGTGACGAGGGCAGGGGAGCGTTCGTTGGCAGGCAGGCCGGGACCGCTGAGGATGAGCGGGCTGCGGATGCTGTGCTCGTAGCAGTTTTGCTTTCCCAGCAGTCCGTGACTGCCCAGCGCGAGACCTTGATCGCTGGTGAAAACGATGATCGTTCCCTGGTTCGCGGGCAGAGCGTCGAGCAGGCGGCCGACCTGCTGATCGAGATCGCTGATCATGGCATAGTAGAGCGCGAGTTCCTCCCGCACGGCCTCCGCAGTGCGCGGCGTGGGTAGCAGCAGCTCGTCACGGCCGGTGAGATTGCCATGATCAAAGGGATGCAGCGCGGCGAAATTGGCGGGCAGGGGCATGTGGGCTGCCTCGTAGCGGTTTTCCATCCCGGCGGGCCATTGGCGTGGATCGTGCGGAAAGGCAAAGTTCACATGCAGCAGCCACGGGCGGTCCTTTGGCGCGGCTTGAATGGCCTGAAGGGCTCCTTCGGCGATGTGGCGGCTGTTGTCCGCTTGCAGGCCGACCCCGAGCGCGGGCAGCGGTTTGTTTTGCGCATCCTTGAAGGTCCAGCTGCGGTAGCCGGTGAGCGGGCGGCCGCGGGCGTCGGTTGCGGGTTGGGTGACGGTCTTCGCCCCACCGCTGGAGAAGAGGGCGCGGGTGGTGGTGTAGCCACGCTGCATCGGGTGGCCGTCGTTGTGCCATTTGCCGGAGTAGCAGGTGTGCCAGCCGGCCTGCTGAAAGGTCCCCGCGAGCGTGGCGACCTTTGGATCGATTGCCCCGCCGGGATAGTCCGGCAGCGCCCGGAAGGCATGCGTGCCGGTGAGGATTTGCGCCCGGCTCACATGGCAGATCGGATAGCCGGCATAGGCCCGCGTGAAGGTCGTCCCGCGGATGGCGAGCCGGTCGAGGTGCGGCGTCTCCACCACTGGATGACCTAGCGCGTGCAGCGTGTCCGGCCGCTGATCATCGCTCACGATGAAGAGGATGTTCGGCGTGGCTCGGAGCGTCAGGCCGAGCAGCAAGAAGGTCAGGAATCGCATGCGTGAGGAACGCCACGAACCGCGCGGCCTCTTCACCCGGATGGAAATGATTCTTGCCACATCACCCGACAGCCGGGAGACTGCGGGCATGAACCGCCGACTCGTTGTCTCCTGCCTCATCGCCGCGATTGCCGTCATGGCCATCGCCGTGGGCTGGATGGTCAAAGAGATGCAGGGGCCGGAAGTGCCCGTGGCCGAGCAGGTGACCGGGCGACCAAAAAAGGCCTCCCGCGTGACTTCGCCGGCTTCGGTGGCCGCCGTGGCGACAGCTCCAACGAAGACCGAATCCGCCGCCGATCGGGATCTTGCGGCGGAACTCCTCGAGGACCTCCAGCATCCCGAAGCGGTGCCCGGCGAGGCTTTGCTGAGCTTCAAGAACGAAGCGGCCCTGGAGGCATTCAAAGCCCGTGCCGCCCAGCAGGGACTGCTCGTCATCAGCATCGACCCGAAGCTGCTCACCGCCCGGGTTCGCTATAAAAATGCCCAGGACCTTCAGCGTGAGGTGGCGGCCAATGCGCAGGACTACACGCACGCCGGGGCGAACTGGACCGCCCGCATCCCCGGCCTGCCGCAGCAGCCTTCCAAGGACACGGCGAATGCCGGTGGAGCGCAGCCTTTCCAATCGCAGGGCCTCGATCTCATCGGCGCACCGGCCAATCGCAACGGCTGGGGCGCGGGGGTAAAGGTGGCAGTGCTCGACAGCGGCGTGGTGGCGCATCCTTCGCTGCAAGGCACCTCCATCACGCACATTGATCTCGTGAACGATGGGCAGGAATTTCACGGCCACGGCACGGCCATGACCTCGCTCATCACCGGCTCCGATGCCAAAGTCAGCGGCGTCGCACCGGCGGCCGAGATCCTCGACATCCGCGTGGCTGATCCGCAGGGGGGCAGCAACACCTCGCTGCTTTCCAGCGGCATCATGAGGGCGGTGGATGCCGGTGCCAAGGTCATCAACATCAGCCTCGGTTCCACGCAGGGTTCGCCCGTGCTCGATCAGGCCGTGGCCTATGCCATCAGCCGCGGCGCGGTGATCATTGCGGCAGCGGGCAATGAGCAGGCGAATATGCTGTCGTATCCCGCCGCTTTGCCCGGCGTGGTCAGCGTGGGCGCGGTGGATGCGAGCGGCAAGCAGGCCTGGTTCTCGAACTCCGGCCAGGGCCTCTCGCTCGTCGCTCCCGGCGTGGGTATCGTCTCTGCTTACTCGGGCAACAAGCTCGTCATCGGCAGCGGCACCTCGCAGGCCACCGCCATCGTCAGCGGCGTGGCGGCCTATCTCGCCGGTCGCGGCTATCAGCCCGCGAACATCCCCACCGTCCTCATCCGCTCCGCTCGCCCCACCGGCGCCGCGACCACCGCCGTCGGCGCGGGCATCGTGCGGATTCCGTGAGGCTTCGATGCGGAGGTTGGATCGAATGGCTGCCAGCAACAATCAGGCGAAGCAAGGTAGCCATCTCGCTCCGCGAGATGACCTGGACGCTTGGCAAACTCACCGGTGCAAGGTCTCCATGTATCTTTCTTGTTGGCGAAAGCCTTTCGCTCATCTTGCGGAGCAAGTTGGCTACTCTACTGGCGCGTTTTCGGTGTCTCTGGATGGTTTTCAAATACTGCCGACACTCCAACTCCCGCTTTACTCACGCCGGATGGATTCGATCAGCTTCCCACGCACGGCGAAAACCGTGGCGATGAGACAGATCGCAAGGCCGAGGAGCAAGATGCCACCGATCAACGAGCCAAGGAAACCCAGCGGGAGGTCGCCGCCGCCTTGTTGGAGCGCAGGGAAGACGGCGAGAGTGGCGGTGAGGCTGCCGAGTAGCACGCCGATGATGAGCAGCGCGGCATGCTCGCCGAGGATGAGGCGGCGCAAAGCACCGGAGCGGAAGCCGAGGGCCTGCATGAGGCCGAGCTCGCCTTTTCGCTCGAGCACATGACGAGCCACGAGCACGCCGAGACCGGCGGTGCCGAGCAGCACGCCGAGACCGCCGAGGATGGTGAAGATACCGATGTAGGTGTTTTGCACGGCGAGGAAGGCTTCGAGGCGCTGCTTCGAGGGTTCGAGGGCGAGGCCTCGCTGCTCAAGCTGTCGCGTGAGATGGGCGCTGACTGGCTCCGGCTTGTCGGAGGCGATGAGGAAGAAGCGGTAGCCGGCGGCATCGGGGTATTTGGCGAGGTAGGAGGTTTCGCTGATGATGACCTTGCCTTGCAGCACGGAGCCTGCGAGGAGGCCGCTGAGCTTCACCTGGAAGGTACTGCCATCGGCGGCGGTGTAGTCGATGGTATCGCCCACGCCTTTGCCGAGACCCCACATGGCGGTGGCTTGATCGGCTATCGCCTCGATTTCTGATTTCTGATTTTTGATTTCTGATTGGGGAAGTGAGCCTGAAGCGAACGCGAAGCGATCTGCCAGCTTGGCGAAGTCCACGGCGACGAGTTGAGGCTTTTGAGCGCGGTTGAGATTCAAACAGCTCGCGTCATCGCCTTCGCGGACGCGGAAGGGCACGAGGTAGGTTTGAGCAAGAAGCTCTTCATCCAGCGCGAAGGCCTCGCGACCGGCTTTGGAGTTCAAATCCTCGTAAACAGGCAGGGAAGACTCGCCGATGAGAGCGAAGCCGCCGGTGCCTGCTTCCGTGGCATCCATGCGGAAGGCATTCACGGCCACGACGAGGAAGATACCGCCCGCCATCATGCCGATGACGGCGAGACTGCGTGAGGTGCGGCGTGAGATGTTTCGCAGACCGATCTGCGTGAGGGATTGAGCGAGCGAGGTGCTATCGCGCCGCATCCAGCGGCGGAGGTAGAGCAGGCCGGCGATCATAAGCAGCATGCCGGAGCCGAAGAACATGCCGGAGACAGCCATCGGGTCGCTGGAGGCCATCGCGGCGGGGATGAGGGCGAGGGCGATAAGCAGCAGGAGCGGGGCGATGAGCTTTCGTAGTGGCGACGATAAGTCGCCGTTTATTTTGATCGAAGACTCGTCTCCAAACCCTGATGTGAGCAGTTACCGAGGGCGAGCGCGGAAAATCTTTCGACTGGCCCCACACAGCGTGAGGAGCA
>JBKCXA010000224.1:0-2309 GCA_046316935.1 Prosthecobacter sp. | reverse complement strand
AGTCCCTGCCCGCCATGCTTGGCCCGCCTGCAACGCTTCGCCCGCCTGCAACGCTTCGCTTAGCGATGCGGGCAGGCGTAGCGATGCGGGCAGGCGCAGCGATGCAGGCGGGTCCTCTTCTCAAAGTCTTCCGCCCGCCTTCATTCGCGTTGTAAAGCCTTCACCACCGAGTTCGCAGAGAGACACAGAGGGCAGAGCCTCAGGTTTCAAGATGGGTTCTAATTAAAGTCCGAGCAGATCCTGTTGGGCTTTGGACGCCTTGCGTTGTGGGAGAAGTCTTTTCGTCATTTCTTCAAGCTTGCCGGCGGTCTTGGTAATGAGTTCCATGCTCACCGTGGGAGGAACGGTGCCATTGCTGATGAAGGCACAGAGATAGGCCGCAGAACGCGGTAGAAGACCGAGCCGCAAAGAGGTGATGTAAGCCACCGCCTCGGCTTCGATCTCCACCGTAGCGTGACTCAGGTTGGCTCGACTGGGCCACCAGCCGTCTCTGTCACTTCCAAGGTGACCGAGATAGATGTGGGCGAGTTCGTGGCAGAGGACGCTGAATTGAGCGGATAAGGGCAGATCTTCATGGACCTTCACGCGCAGCTTCCAGCTTCGGTCACGAATGCGAGTCGTAGCGAGGCCCGCATGAGTCGTGGATAACTGGCACACATCCACACGGATCAAATCTCTAGCCGCATTCTTGATCAGGTGATCGAACTGTTCCGGTTCAATGACTCCTTCGGTCTCCATGAAGTCCTGGAGCTTCTGCGGAAGCGGCGCTCCTTCGGTCGAGTCGAGATCATACACCAGCATCACCGGGCGCATGGGCGCGAGGATCAGCATCGGCCGCGCATCCTCTTTGAGCAGGCGTTGGAACCGAACCCGCCAGTCTTTTTCGGTGGCGTAGTAGCCGCAGCTCGGATTTTGCAACTTCACCAGCATGTTGTTGTAGGGAGCGTAGTCCCGGAATTTCGCGGTAAATTCGATCATCTCGCGAAACGCGGGGCCATCACGGTAGGAGGCACTGCGTCGAAAGAGTTGGTCCAAGGTTGCCAGGTCTTCGTGATTCTTCTTGGCATCGCCCTTGAGTGCTTGGGTGATCTCCTCGTTAGAAAGGGCCGTTCTCAGGTAATCTCTCACGAAGTGGGTGAGACTGGTGTCATCACGCAGCAACTCGACACTCTCGGTGAGCACATGCCGCACCGGCCACTCGAACTGTTCCTCCAGCATCTCCAGAAGCTCGGCCGCCGTGGGCTGGGAAAAGTTCCGCTGGAGGTGCTGCTTGATCCAGCCTGCCACGACGGCGGGTGTGACAGGGAGTGAAGGCTGGTCCGAGTGAGGGAGCATGAAGGTAGGCTGGTTAAACCCGTCGGATTTCATCCGGGCCGTTCTTTTCGAGGCTGCCGTCGCGCAGCAGGCCGTTGATGAGGGAGCGGGCGGTTTCGTCGAGGGTGGGGCCGGTGCGGCGGAAGCCGAGGTGGCGGGTGAAGAGGCGGATGGCGTCGTCGCGGCTTTGCCAGACGCGGCCTTCTGTGGAGATGGCGGCGAGGAAGAGCTTCTTCAGCGTGGCGGGGTCGTAGTCGCCGATCTGGCGGGTGAGGAGGGAAAGCTCGCCGTTCTGGTTTTGCAGGATGTCACGGCCCACGGCGGTGCGCAGATCGTTGTCCAGCACCTCGCGAATGCGCGGGCCGAGGCGTTCATAGCCCAGCGCGGTCGCCAAGTCTTTGAGGGCGGTGTCACGGTCACGGGCTCCGCCGCTGCTGAAGACCTCGCGGATGGTGGCGAGGACATCGTTGCGCTCAGTTTGGTCGATCGGGATGGATTGGGCGACGGGAGCGCGGGCAATCCTGCCCGCAGTGCTGGCGGCCTCACGGGCCGCCGGGGCTTTTTTTGCAGGCGTCAGCTCGCCCTCCATGGCAAAGAGTTCACCCGGCAGGAACGGCTTGGCTGTCGAGGGAGGTGCAGACACTGTGTGCGGCGGCTTGGGCATGTTTTGGGCCTTGGGGGCAACCGTGGGGCTTTCTGTGTCGTCAGATTCCGCGCTGGGGACGGCTCGGGCGGCTTTGCTTCGCTTCGTGGGCTTCTTTTCGCGGGTGGGGGCCAGGGAGGATTCGATCAAGGTGATTTCCTCCGGGGTGAGGTCGAAGAGGCGATAGACGATTTGGTCGATCTCTGCTTCATGCACGGCCAGGCTCTCCTCATCCCCACGCTTCGCCGCCGCCGCAGAGGCTTCCGCCAGGTGAGCAAGCCGCTTTCTCTCTTCATGTTTAATGAACCAACACTTAGGAAGAACTAATGATTCAACATGAATTTTCTTCACC
>JBKCXA010000223.1:0-9136 GCA_046316935.1 Prosthecobacter sp. | reverse complement strand
TGCACGGTGCTGGGGTAGCCGCAGTCGGACTCGAGGGTGTTGGCGATGCGCACGGGCTCGGTCCAGGTTTTGCCTTCGTCGGCGGTGATCTTGGCGAGCACGCCGGTCTGGCCTTTGATGCGGCTGCCATAGGCGAGCAGGATGCGACCATCGGCGAGACGGAGGAGATGACCGTTGATCTCGTTTTTGGCGGTGACGCGATTCGGCACGCCCCAGGTGACGCCGTCGTCCTCGGAGATGAAGATGTCCATGCCGGTCTCGCGTGCGGCGGCCATCCAGCGCTTGCCGCCGAGGTGGAGGAGGGTCGTTTCGTTGCTCTTTGGGCCGATGGTGCCGGTGCGCTGCCAGGTTTTGCCATCGTTATCGCTGCGGAAGTGCCAGGAACGATAACCTTTGGTTTTGGTGCTCTTCGTCGGATCGGTGAACTCGCCGCCGTAGCAGGAGACGTGCAAAGCGCCGTCCGCGCCTTGTTTGATGTCGCCGAAAGGAATGAAATGCGTCCAGCCAGCATCGGGTGCGGGGAACTCTTTGATTTGCGACCACATTTTGCCGCCATCGCTGCTGCGGCAGACCCAGTTGCTGAGGATATCATCGCGGAAGACGGCCTGTTTCGGCCGCTGCGGCTGCTTTACGTCCGTCCAGCCGGAGCAGAGCACGATGAGATCGCCATTCTTGGCGAGGCCGGCGGCCACGTTCATGCGGTTCGTGTGCGGCTCGGTCGGCGCAGGGATGCCGCGCCTAGTCCAAAACGGCCCGTCGGGGCTGTTCCAGCATTCAGCGGCCCCTTCCATCTGCCCGTGGCTCGGTTTGCCGAAGATGGTCGTGTTGATGCTGCCATCCGGCATCAGCGTGAGGTTCGGCCACGCGCACACATTATCGATGGCAACGAGGCGCCGGATGTCCTGCGCGGCGAGCGGCGAGCAGAGGGAAAGGAGGATGAGGAGGCTTTTCATGCGTGTGAGCATCAATCGTGGGCCATGGAGCTTTGATGCTGGTTTCGACGGCAGACCAGACGATGGATACCGAAAGAACCCCATCCTCGCGCTTGTCTTTCTCCCTGCCTCCGCCATCCATGGGCCGCGCATGAGTTCCATAGCCAAACCGCCTGCCAAAAAAGCCGCTTCCAAGGGCGGTAAGGCCGCGCAGGCGTGGTGGACGGCGCAGCTCCAGAAATGGGAGCACCTGTGGAAAGGCCAGACGGCTGAGCAGGCCGCCGCTGCGGCCACGGCGAACACGATGCTGCCGGTGCTCATCGAGGTCTTCGCGGCTTTCAGCAAACTCGATGGCAGCGTCGAGGAGGATGAAGTGGAGTCCAGCCTCGGCTATCTGCGCTACGATTACCCCGAGGCGATCTATGCGGACATGCGCCGCATCTATTTCGAGGCCCTGCAGCAGCCGCAGGATCTCGCGCAGCGGGCGAAGGAACTCGCGAAATCGCTCACGCAGGAGCAAAAGGTGCTGCTCGGCGTGCAGCTCTACCTGCTCATCTCCCGCTCGCAGCAGAATCAGCGGCAGATGGTCGAGTTTTATCTCTTCATGACGAATCTCGGTATCGCCGCTCAGGCGATCGACATCGTCTATCAGCTCAACGCGGGCGACAAACCGCCGGAGGAAGGCTTTGCCACTCGCGGAGGTCAGCCGCTCGAGACGCTGCGCATCGCTTCGACGCAGCCCACCGATGTGCTGCTGCGCTCGCTGTCCGCTGAGTGCTCCGTGGTGGCCTTCCGCTTCCAAAACATGGTGCTGCTGAAAAATACCGGCGGCGTGGACATCCTCGTCCGCAGCCGCAAGCAGCCGCCGGGAGACTTTTCCCGCCTCTACCCCGGCGAGCGTGTCGTGCTCGGCGATGTCACCATCGACTTCAACGACCTCATCTCCTACTTCAACGCGAAGAAGACGCTCACCGGCACGCAGATCTACCTCACGCTCACCGAGGATGGCGATGCCGAGATCGCTCCGCAACGCGGACGCGGCACGCATTTGCGGCTCAGCTTTGGTCTCGGTGTCACCGTCGAGGCCATTCGCAGCACGCAGGCCACGGTGAATGGCACGCTGCTCTCCGCCGGCACCATCATCGAGGCCAGCATCGAGGATAAAATCATCGCTCATGGCGAGGTGGAGATCGCGCTGCGGGATCTGCGTTTGCGAGCCCAGGAATTCGGCGGCCAGTTCCGCCTCGAAGGCAGCCGCAATACCTACCTCGTCTCCAACAAACCCGAACTGCTCGACGAGGGCGACATCCTCCTTTCCGAAGACACCGATGGCGAGATCCTCCTGCGCATCGAGTGCAACTACGCCCAGAAGACCGGCATGCTGGAAGTGCTCCGTGCCTCGCGGCCCATCTACGTGGGCGAGGTGCCGGTCCGCGACCGCTTCACGCTCAGCGATGGCGACACCATCACGCTCGGCGAGGGCCAGTTCCTCCGCTGCCATTTCACCGACCGCATCATCGAGGAGGAACGAAACACCATCCGCCAGCTCGAGGTGCGTGATTTGCAGCATCGCTTCGACTCGCGGGAGACCGCGCTCGATGGCATCAGCTTCCTCGCCCGTCGCGGCGAGATGATTTGCGTCATGGGTCCCAGCGGCTGCGGCAAAAGCACGCTGCTGCGTGTGCTCGGCGGTCAGATGAAGCCCCGCAGCGGCGAGGTGCTCATGAACGGCATGCCGCTCTACGCGAACCTGCCGAACCTCACGCCCTATGTGGCCTACATCCCGCAGGAGGACGCCTTTGATCCGCTGCTCAAAGTACAGGAAAACCTCGATTTCAGCGTCGCGGTGCGTTGTCCGCATCTGAAGACCGAGGAGCGCCGCAAGCGTGTCGAGGCCAAGCTCGCCGAACTCGGCCTCGCTGACATGCGCAAGCGCCTCGCTGGCACGCCGCAGCAAAAATTCCTCAGTGGTGGCGAGCGCAAGCGCCTCAACGCCGGTCTCGACATGATCGGCATCTCGGATGTGTACCTCTTTGACGAGCCCACCAGCGGTCTCTCATCCAAGGACAGCGAGCACGTTTTGGAGATCATCCGCAGCCTCGCCCGCAACAAGATCGTCATCATCTCCATCCATCAGCCCAGCATGCGGCTTTTGAAGATGTTCGATAAAGCCCTCATGCTCGACAAAGGCGGCAAGATGGCCTTCCACGGCACACCGCAGGGCATGCTGGAGTATTTCTGGCGTGTCTATCAAACCGAGACCGGGCAGGGAAAAGCCACCGACACGCCACCGGAGAATCTCACCGCCGATTTTGTCTTCGACGTGCTCGAAACGCCGCTGCGAGACATCAGCGGCGATGTCATCCAGGAACGCAGCGCCGATGGCCATCTCGTGGCCGCGAGGCGTTTCCCGCCGAATTTCTGGCGCGATGCCTACCAGCGGCATCTCATCATGGAAAGCATGGCCAAGCAGCAGGCCATGCCCGGCAGCACAAACCTCATTTCGCGGCCTCGCGATGATAGCGGCAGCGCCAGCCGCTTCCGCGCCGCGCCGAAGCCGCCGAAGCACACCGTGCGCGAGGAAGGCATCTTGTTTGGCACGCTGCTGAAGAGGGCCTTCCTCAGCAAGCTGCGCAACCGCACCAACCTCCTCACCACGCTGCTGGAGGCCCCGCTGCTCGCCTGGCTGATGTCCAGCGTGCTCAAATACAGCGAGGAGGAGCATTACACCTTCGCCACCGCTTTCCATATCCCGACCTACCTCTTCATGAGCCTCGTCGTGGCCATGTTCCTCGGCCTCACGAACAGCGCCGATGAGATCATCCGGGACCGTTTCACGCTGAACCGCGAGCGAAACCACAACCTGCGCACCTTTTACTACCTCTGCGGAAAGCTCATCACGCTGGCCGCCTTTGCCCTCGTGCAGTGCGTGATCTATCTGCTCATCGGAAACTGGATTCTGGAGATCCGCGACATGTTCTGGGTGCATCTCTGGTGGATGTTCCTCACGTCATTGACCGGTGCCTGCCTCGGCCTCTTCATCTCCAGCATCGTCACGGACAGCCGCACGGCGGTGAATGTCATCCCGCTCATCCTCATCCCGCAGATCATCCTCGGTGGAGCCTTGATCAAATACGAGGAGATGAACAAGAACCTCGACCTCGTCTATTCCATGAGCCGTTGGTGGAAGGAACCCATCACCGCCGAGGAAAACCCCAGCAAATTGAAGGTCCCCTTTGTCTGCCAGTTCATGCCCCTGCGCTGGTCCTATGAAGGCGTCGTCATCTCCCAGTCGAAGCTCAATCCGCTTACACGGAACCAGGACTTCCTCGATGAGCGCATCCAGGCCCTGTTGCCTCCCAAAGGCGTCGAACTCACCGATGCGCAGCGTCACGAGCTCGACATGACGAAGCAGTCCCTCGCCGTCGTCTCCGGCCTTTACGCCCGCAATCCGCGTGAGATCCGCAAGCGCCTCGGCAGCCTGCACGATGCTGTCATCAGCGGGTCCCTCGACGACAACTTCCTCTCCAGCCTTCGAGGTGAGAACGACGACGTCAGCGCCGAGGAGATCTACGTGAACCGCAAGGTGCTCGACCTCGTCACCAAGGCCGAGATGGAACGCGAGGACTACCGCCGCAAGGCCAGCCCGAACGTCTTCTTCGGCACGCAGAAGGTGTACTTTGGCACCAAGTTCAACACCCTCTGGATCAACAGCCTCGTCATCCTCTTCAACATCGTCCTCATCATCGCCGCCGTGCAGTTCTCGCTGAAGCGGCAGCTCACGAAGGTGTGAGGGATTGGCGGTTGCCAAATCCAGGATCGGGAGGCAAAATCAGGTTATGAAATCGACCAGCGCCTTGAAGCCACGCACCACCACTCTCTTGATCGGTGGTGTTTCTGTGAATTTGAGTCCTCCACGTCCTTACAAGGGGAAGATCAAGATGGCAGATTTGCGCAAGGCACTCAGCAAGCTCCCTCCCGTGCCAGGTGTCCGGGTCGTGAAGGCCTGATCTGCTTCTTTTGACGCATGAGCCGGCACACCAAAACCGCGAGAAGGCAGGTTTTTGTGAACTGCCCATTTGACGCGGCCTATCGCCCCTTGTTCCACGCCATCATCTTCACGCTCAAAGTCTGTGATTATGAGCCTCGCAGCGCCTTGGAGGCAGACAATGCTGTCGAGACTCGTTTTGAGAAAATCGTCCGCATCATCCGTGGCTGCAGCCTCGGCATTCACGACATCTCGCGCACTGAATCCTCTGCCGATGGCCTGCCGCGCTTTAACATGCCGCTGGAGCTGGGGCTCTTTCTCGGTGCTGCAAAATACGGCAGCTCGGATCAGCGCCGAAAAATCGCCCTCGTGCTGGATCGCGAGAGGTTTCGCTTTCAGCGATACCTCTCCGACATCGCCGGTCAGGACATCCGTGCGCATGACAACAAGCCTGAAAACATTATCCATGAGGTGCGCAAATGGCTCGCCACCGTGGAGACAGGCCAGAAGCTGCTTGGCGGCCAGGCCATCGCCAAACTCTATCGTGCATTCCAAGCCCAGCTACCCTTGCTGCTGAGCGAATTGAAACTTCAGGAGGATGAAGTCGAGTTCAACGATCTCGTTTTGATCATCACCAACTGGCTCGCCTCCTTATCTGCTGCCGACCGGGCGAATTGACCCGTCATGCCCGCCGAACCCACACGCCTGGTTTTAAACCATGAGACCTACGAGGTCGTGCTCCAGGGCATCATTCCGGCGGCGAAAAAGGTGCTGTGGCTGGTCACCGCCGATTTGAAGGACCTCTACACCAGCGATGGCGGGAACTTCGTGCCGCTGCTGCAGATCCTGGCGGAGAAACTCGATGAAGGCGTCGAAATCCGACTCGTGCATGCCAAGGAGCCCGGGCCGAGGTTTCGCGGTGATTTTGACCGTTTCCCTCAGTTCCTCGAAAGTGACCGCTTTGAGCGCATCCTGTGCCCGCGCATGCACATGAAGTGCGTCATCGCCGACGGTCGCGTGGCCTACATCGGCTCCGCCAACCTCACCGGGGCCGGTCTCGGGGCCAAAGGGCAGCATCGGCGCAATTTCGAAGCAGGCATCGTCACCGAGGACAAGAAGATGATCCGCGGCTTGATGGATTTTCTCGATGCCTTTTACCTCGGCGACCACTGTCTGAAATGCCAGCGGCGCGACGTTTGCCCCGATCCCATCGCATGAAAGCACTCATCACCGGCGGCGAGGGCGATCTGGCCCGTCACATCCGAGCGGAACTCGAATCCGCTGGCTGGGACGTGCTCGCTCCTGGCCGCGCTGAGCTCGATGTGCTTCAACCGAAGGCCTTCTTCGCCCAAATCGACCGCCTCGATCTCCTCATCAACAACGCCGGCATCTTCCGCGATGCTTCGCTGCTCAAAATGACCGAGGAAGACTTCGATGCCGTCCTCGACGCGAACCTCAAAGGAGCCTTCCTATGCACCCAGGCCGCCTTGAAACTCATGAGCCGACAACGTGAAGGCCACATTATCAACATCGGCTCCTACTCCGCCCTTAGTGGCCCCGCCGGTCAGGCCAACTACGCCGCCGCGAAAGCCGGTCTCATCGCCCTCACGCAATCCACGGCCAAGGAATACGGCCTTCGAAACATCCGCGCCAACTGCCTACTCCCCGGCTTCCTCGAAACGAAGATGACGCGGCACCTCCTCGAAGACGCCGAGTGGAAGGAGCACCTCCTCTCGCAGCACACCCTCGGCCGCCTCAACACCCCGCAGGACGCCGCCCGCTTCATCGTGATGCTGCATTCCATGCCCGCAGTCAGCGGTCAGGTCTTCCAGCTCGACAGCCGCATCCACCGCTGGACGTGATCACTTCATATACTTCTTCAGATCACGCATCGCGATCACCGTGCAGCCTTCGTCTTTGAGATGCTGCATGTAGGCCTCGAACTTCGCGGGATCGGTGTTCACCCACGGATGCTTGATGTCCGGCACACCGTGAAAGGTCATCACCGCGATCTTTCCATCCTTCGCCTGCGCCACGGCTGCCTTGAACTGCTCCAGCGTGCTCTCTGGCTTGCCGTCAAAGGCTTGCGGCATGAGCAATGGATTGTCCGTGGCCGGATCGAAGGCCTTCGCACCTCCCGCACGCGCAAAAAGATAACCACGCTCGCCCAGCAGCTTTGCCGCGGCCTCGCTTGTGGCGTAGCCGGGATAGCAAAAGCTCACGGGACGCGGTATGCCGGCCTTGGCGCACTGCGTCTCGATGAACTCCACATCCGCCGCGAGCTGCTCCGGCTTCTGCTTGGTCACCCCGGCGTGCTTTCGCGTGTGATTGCCGATCTCGAAACCTTGATCGTGCAGCGCCTTGATCTGCTCCCAGGTCATGTAGTGCGTCTTGTCCACGAGGAACTCAAAGCCCTCCGTGATGAAGAACGTCGCCCCAAAGCCATGCTTCTTCAGCAGGGGCGCCACAAACGTGGCATGACTCGCCACCGAATCATCAAACGTGAGCACCACGAGCTTGTCCGGCACCGGTTCAGCACGCAGCGCAGTGGCGAGGAGCAGGGAAATGAGAAGGCGTTTCATGCGGGCAGAGGGAACGCTGCTGGCATGCGTTTCTCACACCATGGGCGATTCGATAGGTAAGTTGGAGTGCAGGCTTTAGCCGCCGGTTCATTGATCGGCTAAAGCCTGGACTCCAACTTCTGCATGTCGTTACCGCTGGGCGTGCTTCACGGCTTCGATGGATTTCTCGAAGTTCGCTTTCCACACGCCTTGGAGTTTTTCCGGCTCGGCGCGGTTCAACGTCTTCAGAGCTTCATCGAACTGGGCTTTTCGCGTTTGGATGCGCGCGATGCCTTGGAGAGCGGAGTATTCATCGGCACCGCCGACCCGGCTTTTGCCTTCGAGAATGGCTTCGTAGGCTTGCAGGGCAGTTTCGTCGTTTTTGAGGTTCAGTTCACGGTTTTGGGCGAGCAAAAGCAGGATGGTCTCGCTGACGCGGAGGTCGCCCGTGAACTCCAAAGCGGCGCTGAGGTCGCTTTCGGCTTTTTCGCCGTTTTTGGCGATGGAGTAGGCGCGGCCGCGATGATGAAAACCATCGCCACGCTTCCAAAAGGGCCATTTGGCGATGTCTTCGGCACCGAACTGCTTCACGACTTCGGCCGCTTGGAAGTTGGCGAGCAGGTTTTGCATTTGCGCGGTCTTCTTGACGGCTTCGATGGGAATCTGGTCGATGAACGCGGCCTTCTTGTCGTGGTGCGCGGCCTGTTCGAGTGCGGCGGCTTTTTGGAAGTCGGAGATGGGCGTGGTGGCGGCGAGAGCGAGGAAGGGCTCGGGCTTGCGCTTTTGTATCGCGGCCTGAAAACCGAGCGCGAAGTCGGTGACGCTCGGATCGGCGTCGAACTGATGGGAGCGACCACCATAGAAGTGGGCGAACTTCATCGGGGCGTGGAAATTGGATACGCCGGTAGGCGAGAGGGCGCTGTGCTCCTCGCCGTCCTCGCGGATGCGCTGGCGGCAGAGATTGATGTGCCATGGCAGACTCTGCGTGGGGTGGCGGCCGATGATTTGATGCAGCGGATCGTTTTCATCCTGCGTGACGGGCAGGCTGATCTCGACGGTCCAGTGATCGTCGGCGATGTGCGTGGCGACCTCCGCTTTGGCATCCCAGGTGAACCACTGGCTGCGCGGCGCTCCGCGATCCAGATCGACGACGTGACCTGCGGGGCTGACGGCTATGGAGTAGTAGGAGTGCGTCTCGGTGGCGAGCTCGATCTCGATGGCGTCTCCATGCCACAGCGCCTGGTCGTCATCGCGGGTGGTGGTGACGTTGGTTTTCTCGCCGCGTCGTTCATCGCAACGAATGGCAAAGACGATGTTGCTGCCCTGCCAGCCCGCTTTGAACGAAGTGCCAAAGGTCGGTGTGCGACCGGTCTGAAGCTCGCGGAACCTGCCCGTGGCGGCCACGGGGCAGTTTTGCCAGTATTCGTCATCGAGTTTGCCATCGATCACGACGCCCTTCGCATCGCCCACGAGCCGCAAGGTGGGCACGGGGCCGCGTTTCTGGCCGAGCTGCACGGATTTCATGCGCAGTCCTTTGAGAAAGTCGTCGATGAGGGCGAGGCGTTTGCCAAACACGCTCGCGACATCGGTTTTGGCCTTCGCTTTCTCGAAAAGCGCGAGCGCTTCATCGGCTTTGGCCTTGTCCACATCCATCA
>JBKCXA010000222.1:0-3154 GCA_046316935.1 Prosthecobacter sp. | reverse complement strand
CTCCATGTTTTGCCGTCATCGGTGCTGCGGCGGAGCAGGATGCGGATGTCCGACCAATCACCGCCGCCCTTGCGTGCCTCGCACCATGCGAGCACGGTGCCTTTGGCCGTCACGACGATGCCGGGGATGTGGTAGATGTTGAAAGCGGGATCGTCGCCGGTCGTAAAGAGGTCCTGTTTTTCCAAAAAGGGCTCCGCGGCCAGCGAGGCGGAGGCAAAGACGAAGAGGCTGGAGAGCAGTCGAAGGTTCATGGTGCTCACAGAACGTGGCACCAGGCCGATTCTCCGTGGTCAATCGAGCTGACCATGGGTAGGCTCGCCGCAGCCATGCAACCTGTCCCTCAGCGTCCCTCCCTCATCACGCACAGCGCCGACTTTCTCCGCGATGCCCTGGCCAGCGGTGAATGGGGCGAGGTGCTGCCCTCGGAGCGGCGGTTGTGCGTCCGACTGCGCATCAGCCGGCCCACGCTGCGGGCCGTGCTGGCCCAAGTAGAGCGTGAGGGGCAGATCAGCTCGGTGAAAAACAAGCAGCGCAGCATTTTGTCCGGCAAGGCAAGAGCGTCATCCCGTGCGGGCAGCAGGACGGTGGTGCTGCTCACGCCGCTGCCAGCGCAGTGGATGCCGCCGTTCGTGCTGTTCTGGATGGACATGCTGCGGGAGCTGCTGGCCGAGTCCGGTTACCAGTTGGAGGTGCAGGTGGTTCCGAAAGCTTTCGAGACTCAATCGGCGAGTGCCTTGAAGAAGCTGGTCGCGAGCCTGAAGCCTGCGGTGTGGGTGCTGTTTCGCTCGACCGAGGTCATGCAGCGATGGTTTGCGGCTGAAAAAGCGGCTGTCGTCATCGCGGGCTCTTGCGCGGAAGGAGTGAAGCTGCCCTCCGTGGACATTGATTACCGCGCCGCGTGCCGGCATGCAGCCAGCCTGCTGCGGCGGCGAGGTCACCAAAGGCTGACCCTGCTGCTGCCGGATTCCTCCCATGGAGGTGATACGGAGAGCGAGCTCGGGTTTCATGAGGGTGCTGGCCGTCAGCCCGGCGTGACAGTACTGCGGCATCGCGAAAGCCCGGAGCATTTGATGGCGGGCATCGACGCCTGCCTGCGTAAGCGTGAGGCACCCACGGCCCTGTTGGTGGCACGCTCCGCTCATGTGCTCACGGTGATGACGCATCTGCTGCGACAGGGCAAACGCGTGCCCGCCGATGTGGCGGTCATCTCGCGGGATGACGACGAGTTCCTCAAGCATGTGGTGCCCAAGGTCGGCCGCTATGCCACGGACCCGGCGAAGTTTGCCCATCATCTCGCCCGGCTCGTGCTCGAAGCCGCGCGACATGGCCTGCTGAAGCCGAAGACGGTGCGGCTCATTCCCGCGTATGTGGCCGGCGAGACGGTGTGACGATCCGGCGTCCTAAGCGAGGCAGCTTTTGACCTCCTCGAGCACCGCGGCGTCCATCTCCGTGAGATGACCCCGCTCGGGGAAGCGGCCCTCGTTCACATCGGCGATGTATTCGCGGAAGGCGGCGATGCGCTCGTTTTGCAGGCGGCGGTATTCCTCGGCGAAGTTTCGATAGGCCTTCGAATGCCGGGGAAGGCGTTCGTCATAGTCGCCAAGGATGTCATCGGAGAAAAGGAACTGCGTGTCACAGCCGGTGCCGGAGCCGAGGGACATCAGGATCATCGTCGTCTGCTGACAGAGCCAGGTGGCGAGATTGTGCGGCACGATCTCGATTTCGGCGGCATAGGCGCCGGCGTTTTCGAGGTCCTTCATCTTTTGGTAGATGGCCTTCGCCTCCGCGGCGGTCTTGCCGAGGCTGCGATAGCCGGTCCAGGTGACATGACGCGGCACCATGCCGATGTGGCCGACGACGGGGATGCCCTCGCGAGCCATGGCCTCGATGAGAAACGGACTACCGGAGCAATACACCGAACTGGCACCCAGCTCGAGGGCGCGGATGCCGGTGCGGATGGCCTCCTCCTGTGTGGCCATGCCATGCGGTGTGGAGCCGGAGAGAAAGCTCTGCGGCGCGGCCGCTACGAGCAAGGGCAGGCGGGCCTGTGCCTCCGGTGTATCGAAAGGGCAGCTCATGAGATCCACTCCAGCTGCTTCAGCGGCCGCAGCCTCCTCTGGAGACTTCACATGGATGTGCGTGAGGACGCGTTTGCCTTTGAGCTTCCGGAGATCGTGGACGGTGTATTTTTTGCGTGGACGAAGCATGACGGTGGAGGTTGTAGGAGAAAGCAGGTGCGGATGCAATCACGAAGCCCGCGGGCGGCGTCGCGACAGGGTGAAGACATCCTTCGACTCGGCGGTGATCACAGCCAGCGCCGGATGGCGCATAGCACGCTCCAACGTGATGAGGTGGCAGGGAAAGCCGCACTTCACCGGGCGGCCCACTGGTTTCAGGCCGTAGCGATCAATCGCCTCGTCGAGCACGCTTGCGGCGATCGGCGCCACGCCGAGGCCGTCGGAGGCGGCGGTTTTCATCAGCGCGGCATCGTCAAACTCTGCCACCACGCGGGGGCGGATGCGATGGGAGTCAAACCACCGATCAATCTCATGCCGCCATGCTGTGCGGCTGGCCGGCAGGAGCATCTACGCGTCCTTCAATGAGCCCGGGAAGCCCAGTCCGAGATTTTTGGCCATCAAGGGCGTGGCGCAGAAAACGACCGGCGATTCACCGAGAAGATGGTTGAAGGCCTTCACCGGAAGCGAGGACGGCGCTGCTTCATCCGACAGCACCACATCGAGACGTCCACCGGCCAGCGAGCCGAGCAGTTCCTGCGCATGACCTTTCACGCAGGAGAGCTGCAGATTCGGAAAAGCACGCACCGCAGGCTGGATGAGCCGCCAAGCGACCGGTGTAGGCAGCGAGCGCACCATCTCCGTGCCGAGCGAAAAAATCTCCGCCGCGCACTCCATCACCAATCGCCCGCCGGGTGTGAGCTTCAGCCCGCGGCCCGTGCGGTCGAAAAGCTGCTCTTCGAGGCTCTTTTCCAGCGCCTTGATCTGCGCGCTGATCGTCGGCTGCGAGAGATGCAGCCTCGCCGAGGCGGCGCGGAGGCTGCCCGCGCGGGCCACTTCCCAAAACAGGCGCAGATGGTGGTAATTGAGATGGGTGGGGTTCATGGTGGCCTTCGTGATACCAGCGAAGTGTGTCATGG
>JBKCXA010000221.1:0-2199 GCA_046316935.1 Prosthecobacter sp. | reverse complement strand
CGCCGCACCCGTCTTCACGCGGTAACGGCAGTAAACACGAACCTCCTCACCGAGCACATAGGCGCTGATGTAAGCGTCGCGATTGAAGATGCCGTCTTTCGTTTCCACCTTCACGACCTCCTCCTTGAAGTCGCCCTGATTTGGGTCGTAGTCCTTCCACAGAGCGGCAGGAGTTGGGAAAGGCTCGGCGGCGTGCCCCAAGGCGAACGGCGTGAGGATTAGGGCAGTGAGAAGCTTGAAGATGGGGTTCATGGCTTTGTTGTGATTCACTTCTTCGGCGCGGGCGGCAGTTGTTTGAGCCACGCGAGGTTGAAGGCGTAGTGATCCTTGCTGGTGATGAGCTGGATGTTTCCGTCGCGGGTTTGCGTGAGGGCGAGGTAGCCGTTGATGTCGGCGGTGGTTTTGCCTTCGGGGGCGATGAGGCGGCGGTCGGGCCAGGTTTTGCCTTCGTCGTAGCTGACGGCGGCGTAGAGGCCAGTGCCAGTGTAGTCGCCGGCGGTGGATTTGAAGACCAGTCCTTTGCGGTCTTTGAAAGGCGTGCGGGCCTCGTCGGTGAAGGAGCAGAGGACGATGGGGCCTTCTTTGAGCCGCAGCATGGCGGGGCGCTGGGTGTTGCTCACCACGGGGAACTCGCTCGTTTCCCATTGCCACGTTTCACCGAGATCGCCGGAGTAGCTGACGGGCATCTTGAACTTGAAACGCTCCTGGTCCGCCATCCCTGCGCTGATGCGACCGAAGGCCATGAGCCGTCCGTCGGCCAGCTCGACGACAGGACCGTGGATGCCTGCCATGAAAGGTCCCTTGCCTCCGGGCTGAATGTCTTCCGAGCCGCGCCGATGCCGCCCGGTCTCGCTCCAGGTCATGCCGTTGTCGCGGCTGATGGACAGGCCTGCGGAGTCGAATGGGATCGCGATGACGCCCTCCTTCGTGCGGATCGGATTGCTGGCCGACTCGCCGTGGGCCCGCATCACTTCGGCCTTCGACCAAGTGACGCCGTTGTCGGTGGAGCGGCGGATCACGATATCGCCATGCTGTCGGCCTTCGACGATGTGGAAGATCGTTTTGTCGCCATCCCACCAGATTTTCGGCGCATGGTCGTTCACGTCCTGTGCATCCCAGAAGGACGAGGCGGGTTCCCATTCCTTCGCGCCGAAGCGCAGGCGCGATGCTGCGTTCGCGGTGGTGAGATCGGTTTCGCCGAGGGTGGAGAACCAAACCGCGAGCAAATCGCCATTCGGGCACTCGGTGATCGACGGGCTGTGATTCTGACTGATGAACACGGGGCCGACCGCGCCCTCGGGGATGCGAACGAAGGGCTTCGGGCCTTCGAAGAAAGGCGCCTCCGCTGTGACACGGACACTCTTGTCCGTGGAGTCGGTGCGGACAGGAGTGTCCGCATCACGCTGGTTCACGTTCTGTGCGTTCAATGGCAGCGCGGCCACGGGCATGAGTTTTCCCTTCGGAAGCTCACCCTGCACGACGCGGAAGCCGATGCGTTCGCTCGCGGATTTCGTCACCCACGAGCCGCGATTCGCTGAGCGCAGGAAGCGAATCATCGACGAATGAAATCCGCCGCGAAACACGCGGCAGTCACCATCCATTCGGCCCAGTGGATCGGTTTGTGCGCCGCTCTCATACGGCCCATACCAATCACTGCACCACTCGGCCAAGTTGCCATGCATGTCGTGCAGGCCCCAGGCGTTCGGGGTCTTCTGCGCCACGCGTAAGGAACCCGTGCCACCTGCCTTGGATTCCTCCACCGGATGAGTGAGGCCGATGATTTGCCCCTGCTTCAAGCTCGCTGCGGGCTTCCCGACATTCCGCCAGTCATACTCACGCGGCATCGGCCCCGACGGGAAATACACACCTCGGAAGTTGTCCTCACCAAACCACTTCTGATGGGCATCTGGCAAAGTGTCGCCCGTGTGGAAAAGCGTCGTCGTGCCAGCGCGGCAGGCATATTCCCACTCCGCCTCGGTCGGCAGGCGATAGGTCTTGCCTTCCTTCTTCGTGAGCCACTCGCAGAACGCCACGGCCTTGTCCCAAGTCACACCGCTCGCCGCATCATCATCCGCAGGCTTCGACTTCGGATCGCTCGTTTTGAACTCGGGATCGAACTGCCGATACTGCCCGACCGTGACCTCGGTGACGCCCATCATGAACGGCCGCGTGATCGTGACCTGGTGCGCAGGCTTCTCG
>JBKCXA010000220.1:0-8123 GCA_046316935.1 Prosthecobacter sp. | reverse complement strand
AGATCTCGGTCACGAACTCGTCGCGGAGCTGCTGCTGCCGGCGATTCGTGCGGCCGTACGGTAGCCATCTCGCTCCGCGAGATGAGCAAGAGGTTTTCGCAGACATCTATGATGCTCGGAGTTCGCGAATCTCAGTGTTTGCCAGGCGCTGAGCTCATCTCGCGGAGCGAGATGGCTACTTTGCTCCGCGTATTCGATCTCATGAGAGTCTTCTTCCTCCTTCTCCTCACCTCCGTCTCCGCCTTAGCGATTCAAATCGCACCGTTTCGTGCCGATGTGACACCACCCATCGGCGCTCCGCTTTGTGGCGGACTCGTTAAACCAGCCGTCGGTGTCAGCGAGCCCTTGCTGGCACTCGGTGTCGTCTTGTTGAGCGATGAAAAGCCCGTCGTGCTCTGCGCCATCGACTTCTGTGAGATTCGCGGCGCGGATCACATGCACTGGCGAGAGGTTTTGGCGAAAGCGGCAGGCACATCAGCCGAACGAGTCGCCTTGCACTCGCTGCATCAACACAACGCACCTCTCGTGGATAACGAGGCACAGAAGCTCCTGCCGGAGATCGCCATCCTCGATGCCGCTGCGACCGAAAAAGCCCTCGTAGGCATCGCGGATGCCATTCAGGCCGCGTTGAAGGCTCCACAGCCCGTGACGCACATCTCCACCGGCGAGGCCAAAGTGCTCGAAGTGGCCGGAAATCGCCGCGTGCAGGTCATCGACGGCAAAGTCGGCAAGATGCGCGGCAGCGGCAGCAAAGACCCGGAGCTGCGAGCCTTGCCCGAAGGCCTCATCGACCCGTTTTTGAAGACCGTGGGCTTTTGGAACGGCGACAAGAAGCTTGCCGCGCTGCACTACTACGCCACGCACCCGATGAGCTACTACGGCGACGGCATCATCAGTCACGACTTCGCTGGCATCGCCCGTGAAAAGCGCACGCAGGAGGATGGCGTGCCGCACATCTACTTCACCGGCTGCGGCGGCAACATCGGCGCGGGTAAATACAACGACGGCACGCCGCCGATGCGCCCCATGCTCGCAGGACGCATCCATGCCGCGATGGTCGAATCGGAGCGAAACGCGAAGCGTGTGCCACTCACCAAGCTCGCGTGGAAGCATGTGCCCGTCGTCTTGCAGCCCGATCCCGAGTTCCCCGAAGAACGCATGCTCAAAGTGATGCAAAACAGCGCCACCGCGCCCACCACGCGTATTGCCGCTGCCTTGCGCATCGGCTTCATCCGCCACCGCGAGCCGATTCCCTTCACCAGCCTGCATCTCGGTGACGACGTTTGCCTCGTTCATCTGCCCGGCGAGAGCTTCGTCGAGTATCAGCTCTTCGCGCAGCAGCAGCGGGCGGGTGGTTTTGTCTGCACCGCGAGCTACGGCGATGGCGTGACGGGTTACATCCCGCTGGAGCATTCCTTTGAAGAAGGTGGTTACGAACCCACGCAGGCTTACGCCGCGCCGGAGTCGGAGAAAGTGATGAAGGAAACGATTGAGAGATTGCTGCTTCCTGCTTCCAAGTGAGATCGCATGATCCGCCTTATCCTTTTATTGCTTCTTCCACTCACCGCCCTGGCCGATTCTGAACAGGCTCACCGTGAGCTTTGGCGTCGCTTCATCGACAAGCATGGGATCATGATCGACTTCGCGGACATGGATGGGAAGGTCTCGCTGCCGACTCCGGAGGAATGCCGCGAAGGTAAACCAAACGCGCTGGGCTGGTGGGCGCCGATTGAGAACGGCGCGATGTTCAACGGCCTCTACATCGAGGCGGCGGTGAACCGCTGGAAACGCACGCAGGCCGCCGAGGATGGGGAAAAGGCCCGCAAGCTGATGGAGGGCCTGCTGCTGCTGAACTCGATCAGCGAGGTGAAAGGCTTCGTCGGTCGCGGAGTGAGCACCGATGGCAAATCCCACTATGCGATGGGCTCGAATGACCAGACGCTGCCTTGGTTTCTCGGCCTGTGGCGCTACTGGCAGTCCGCTCTCGCGACGGAAAAGGAGAAGGTTCGCATTCAAAAGCATCTCGTCGAAACGGCCGAGGAGATCGTGCGCCTTGGCTGGAAGATGCCGGCTGAGGCGCCTTTTGGCACGCGGGGCAGCTTTGAAGGCTTCCACTTCGAGGAGGTGAGCCGCAAGCTCTTTACCATCAAGATGCTCCATGGCGTCACCGGCGATGCAAAGTGGCAGACGATGTATCTCGCTGAGCTGGAGAAACGAGGTGGCGAAAAGTCGCTCTCGAAACGTGAGATCTGCGCGGGAGGCATGATCTTCTGGTATTCCAAACGGCACAACTGGACCTCCTGCGCCGCGGTGGGCGCTTTGCGCGGCCTTTGGGAACTGGAGAGTGATTTGGCGCTGAAGGCGGTGTATGCGCAAGGGCTCGCCGCCAGTGCCAAGCTGGCCGCCGAGAGTCTTTCGCTGGCGCAGCAGTTTGATAATGCCGACACGAGCTACTTCGAGATGGATTGGCGGGTGATGAATCAGGAATGGAAACCTCAATCCACGGAGAAAGAGTCCCAGGAGCTTGCCATTTCGCAGCTCAAGAACTTCATGAAGCTGGCACCGCGTCGCGGGAAGGAGACCGCCTTCGTCCGCGAACCTACCGCCGCCGCCTGGATCGTCACGCTTTGCCCTGACGAGGGCGTTTTGAAGACGCACGCAGCGGCGGTGCAGAAGGTGATCGCCCATTACGACTACTCGAAGCTCTATTACTCGCAGTTCTTCTGGGTGGAGATGGCATGGGAGAGGCTGAAGGTTCAGCTCTGAAAAGACGTTTCATGGGCGCCATGAAGCCCCTTCTTCTCTCCTGTCTCCTTGTCTCCGCCGCCTACGGTCAGGATCTCTCCTCTCAAAAGCAAAAAGCTCATGAGGCTGCCGAGAAGAGCGCGGTGGAAGTGCGGTTCGATCATCCTTACGCTGGCAATCAGAACCCGAAGCAGATGGTGGATGTGTATCTGCCGAAGAAACGAAACAGCGAGAAGCCGCTGCCAGTCATCGCTCTCATTCATGGTGGTGGCTGGGTGAATGGCGACCGCCTCGGTTACGCGGCGCAGGCCATCCAGCTCGCCCGCACCGGCGACTACGCTGCGGTCACGGTCGGCTATCGCCTCACAAAAGAGGCTCACTGGCCGGCCCAAGTGCATGATTGCAAGGCCGCCATCCGCTGGATTCGCGCCCACGCGAAGGAATTGAACCTCGACGCGGACAAGATCGCTGCCTGGGGCAGCTCGGCGGGCGGTCATCTCTCCTCGCTGCTCGGCACCAGCGGCGATGTGGAGGCGCTGGAAGGCGATCTTGGCCCCAACACCAGCTTCAGCAGCCGCGTCCAATGCGTCGTCAATCTGTGTGGCCCGGAGGACTTCACGCAGGCGCTCATGTTCGACAAGGATGGCCAACCGGTCTGGAAAGACGACGCGGTGAGCGGCCTGCTCGGCGGGAATGCGCAGGAAAAGACCGCCGAGGCCAAGGCAGCTTCTCCTGTGACCCATGTCAGCAAGGATGATCCACCCTTCATCACCTTCCACGGCACCAAGGATCAACGCGTGTCCTTCCGCCATGCCGAGGCGATTCACGCGGCGCTGCAAAAAGTTGGTGTGACCTCGCTCTTCGTGCCGATCACCGATGGCGGTCACAGCTCCGTGAGCCATCCGGAGGTCAAAATCCGCGGCCAGAAGTTCACCGATAGAGTCCTTCGTGGCATCGAAACCACCATCGACACATCGCCGCTACTCGCTTTGCCCGCACCTCCCACGAAGTGAGAGGGCGTCGCGATTCGCACAGACTTTGTCGTGGAGTTTGGGGCATGGGTTTCGTTATTCTTGCTCCATGAAGCACTTTCTATGTGTTGCCTTTCTCTCGTCGATTGCTTTCGCTGATGACTCGGCGAAACTCGTCGCGCTGCTCGCCAAAGGCGGTGTTGTGACGATTCCGGCAGGTGATTACCAGCTCGATGGCTCGAAGCCGATTTCGCTGCGTTCGAACACAACGGTCATGGCCCACGGCGCACGCTTCATCCTGCCGGAGACGCTGCCGGATCAGGCTCGTGTGGTGCTTTTTGCCGGGGAAAACATCGCGCAATTCGCTTGGCATGGCGGCGAGTTCATCGGGCATGTGTTTGATCCGGCGAAGAAGGACAACACCTGGGAGCCGAATGCGAACACGAAGGGTATCGAGATCACCACCACCGTCGCAGGCGGCACGCATGACATCCTATTTCGCGAGGTGAAGTCGAATGGCATGGCCGCTGCGGTGATCGGCGTGCATGGGACGTATGGCAAGAGTAGCGAGAGCGAGGTCGAGCACTATGCGGAGCGTGTCACGCTCGAAAGCTGCACGCTGCTGCGAAGCGGGAAGTTCATGTGGGACTACGGCTACCTGTGGCAAATCATGACCTTCCCCGAGGCCTACGAGCCCTGGGAGGTCGAGCGGGCCAAAAAATACTTCCGCACCGATCTCATGCGCGAGGCGACCTTTAGCGGCGACGTCGTGAAATTCGACAACACCAACCGCCCTCTCGCCGTGAGCCTCACTGATGAGCCGAAAGAAGCGATCACCTTCCTGGGAGCCGATTTGCCGAAAAACATCGTTCGCGGCCTGCAATACTTCGTCGTCGAGTCCACGCCCACACACATCAAAATCGCCGAAAAGCCCGGCGGAGCGCCGATTCGCTTCGAGAAGGATGGCAGCGGCTCGTTAGCCTTCAACATCCAGGCCACATACCTTGCCGCGTATGCCCCGACAGGCAGCGGACCCGGCAAAGGAGCCTTCGACATCGTCGGTGCCCGCGAGGTGCGTGTCACCGGCTGCCAGCTCAGTGCCATCGGCGACACGATGCACATTCAGCGCTGCCGGAACATCGTCTTCGCAAACAACCACATCCTCGGCAGCCGCATGGGTGCGTTCTTTTTGGCCGAGTTCTGCCAAAACGCCACCATCACCGGCAACCTCGTCGATGGCACGAACGGCAGCCGCGTCATCAGCGTCGAGAAAAGCTGCACCGATGTCACCATGACTGGCAACACCTTCCGCGGCGGCGGACGCGGCGCGTGGATCAACCAGCCGGTGAACTTCATCATGACCGGCAACGTCTTCATCAACAACACCACGAAGAACGACCCCGATCCTCGCCTCGGCCGCATCGCCTTCCAGACTGCCAAGCCTGGCCAGTTCCCCGAGCTCTACTTCACTCTTTACGAGCCCGGAGCGACCTACGGCCCCATCATCGTAGAAGACAACATTTTCCAACTCGGCGAGCACTGCCCCGAAGAAGCCGTCACCTTCGCCCCGAACGGTCACGACCTTGTCTTCACCGGGAATACCTTTCAGCGGAGCGATGAACGGGTTGGAAAACCCGTTCTACTGGTCGTCGATCCTAGCTGCGCTCGAAGCATCATTGAGGGCAACCTCGGTGCGAAGCCCGTGACGAAGCCCGTCGATTTCAATCACGGGCGCAGGTAGGAGCGGTGAAGGGAACTGGGCTACCAGGTTTTGTAGCCGAGGAATTTGCCGTTCATGATGATTTGGACGCGGTCGCCTTTGGGATCGGGGATGCGGTTGATGTCCATGGTAAAGTCGATGGCGCTCATGATGCCGGGGCCGAATTTTTCTTCGATGAGGGCTTTGAGGGTGCCGCCATAGACATAGATGATCTCCTGGAAGCGGTATTGCAGGGGCTCTTTGCTCACGGTGGAGGCTGCTTCACCTTTGTTGGCGTATTCGGTGAGCGCTTCGGCGACATCGGGGCCGAGCTGGAGATGGGCGGCGACTTTTTCAGCGGCAGCGGGTGGGAGGGCGTTTTCTCCGAGGCACGCGGAGGTGGTGAAGACCTCGGAAATGCCAGCGGCCTGGGCAATGGCGGCCCAGGTGGTTTTCTGGCTCTTTTTGGCGGCGAGGATGGTTTCGGTGAGGGTGGTTTTGTTCATGGGGTAGATGAGGTGGGTTTTGAGGGAGAATTGAGGCGCCAGTTGGCTTGGACGGCTTTGGATGTCGGGGCGAGAGACAGCGCCTCCTCATTCAGCTCCCCATGCAGCATCGTTTCCGGCAGCGTGATGCGCTGCGGCGCTCTTTTTGGAAGGTGGCAGAAAGTGCGAAAGTCATGACTCGATTCATCGCAGCATTCAGACCAGCCACTTCACCTACTTCATGAAGCTGCATGAAAGGATTCGAACACATCTGTGAATCTCGTTCATCCATCCGGTGCCTTCCCGGTTGTTCGCTTTCAGGCCGCTGGCCACAAAGATATGGCAATCCCTGCGGCAGATGCGGCTGCTCATTCAAAGGCTTTTTGGCGAAAGCCTCTTCATCGGCGTCAGGCACCTTATGCCCGGCAATCGCATCGGCTGGTCCGTGCCGCGAAGTGGGCAGATCGACTGACGTTGGCTGAGTTCCATCTGCGTGATTCAAAATTCCTGTGCTCCAGGCGTGACGGAAGCCACATTCCATGCACTGTTCGCACGAACTCATGGAACTCACGCGCAAACTCGAAATCCTGGCAGATGCGGCGAAGTATGACGCGTCCTGCGCCAGCTCCGGTGCGGCGCGGAAGGACTCGCGCGATGGCAAGGGTATCGGCTCCACCGGTGGCATGGGCATCTGCCACAGCTACACGCCGGACGGGCGATGCGTTTCGCTGCTGAAGGTGCTGCTCACGAACGCCTGCCTCTACGATTGCCACTACTGCATCAATCGCCGCTCCAGCAATGTGCAGCGGGCACGCTTCACACCGGAGGAGGTCGTGCGGCTCACGCTCGACTTTTATAAGCGCAACTACATCGAGGGCCTATTCCTCAGCAGCGGCATCGTGCGCAGCGCGGACCACACGATGGAGCAGGTCATCGAAGTCGCGCGGCAACTGCGCGAGGTGCATCACTTTCGCGGCTACATTCATCTCAAAACGATCCCCGAGGCCTCGCAGGCGCTCATCGACAAGGCCGGACGCTACGCCGACCGCATCAGCATCAACATCGAGCTGCCCTCGCAGCAGAGCCTCGACCGCCTCGCGCCGGAAAAGAACCTCACAAACACGAAGCATGCCATGCACGGCATCCGCCAGCGCATCGACGAAAACCTAGCGGCGAAAAAAGAGGCGCTGCAGATCGTGAACCGCCCTCGCGTCAAAGCGCCCGCCTTTGCCACCGGCCAGAGCACGCAGATGATCGTCGGCGCGGATGACTCCACTGATGCGCTCGTGCTGCATCGCGCCGATGAGCTGTATCGCGAGGTGCGGCTGCGCCGCGTTTACTACAGCGGCTTCAGCCCCATCCCGGAGCCCAGCGTGCTGCTGCCCATCAAGCCGCCGCCACTCGTCCGCGAGCATCGCCTGTATCAGGCCGATTGGCTGCTGCGCTTCTACGGCTTCGATGTTGGCGAGCTTCTGCCCAAAGAAGACCCCAATCTCGATCTCGAACTCGACCCGAAGCTCGCGTGGGCCCTCCGCAACCGCTCCGTCTTCCCCGTGGACATCAATCGTGCGCCAAAAGAGCTGCTGTGGCGCATCCCCGGCCTCGGCACGGTGAATGTCGCCCGCATCCTCGCTGCGCGACGCTGGTCGCGCCTTACCCTCGCCGATCTGCAACGCATGCGGGTGAACCTCAAAAAAGTGCAGCCCTTCATCGTCGCCGCCGATCACCGCCCGCGCATCGCCCTGCTCGAAAGCACTAATCTCCGCCAGCACTTCCTCCCCGGCCCCCGCCAGCTCGAGCTCAACTTCAACGCACCACCACCCGCCACGCCTGCTGATGCTGCGATGGCATTGAACGGCCAGTTATGATCTCCGCTCTCATCCAGCCCACCTTTGAAGCCTGGCGTTCCAAGGCCCGCGAGCTGCTGCGGCATGGCGTGAAGCCTGAGGAAGTGCAGTGGGCCGATGAATCACAAACTCCGTCTCTATTGGCCGAAGGTTCCGCGCTTTACGGCGAAGCACGAAAAGACGCCGTGAAGGTCCCAGCAGAGTTTTTGCGCCTCGCGGGCAATGTCTGCGCCCACACCGATGAGCGACGTTTTGCCCTCCTGTATCGTCTTTTGCATCGTCTCACGCTCGGCGGCGAAAAACACCTCCTCGCGATGCCTTCTGACCGCGACATGCATCAATGCAGCATGTGGGCGAAGGCCGTGAGCCGCGACAT
>JBKCXA010000219.1:0-3308 GCA_046316935.1 Prosthecobacter sp. | reverse complement strand
CGTCGTAGGCGAAGACATCGGACTGGCCGACGGTAAAGGAGAGCGGAGAGACCGCGGTAAGCTTGAGGCCGGCGGTGTTCTGGTTGGCGGCCTTGGCTTTCTCGATGGCAGCGGCTTTCAGTTCAGCGAAGGTGGATTCATCGAGGGTGATTTCCTTGCCGTCTTCGGTCTTGAAGCGGGGCGAAGCACCGGCGTCGAGGTGGCTGAGGACGTAATTGACGGGATCAGCGCCGACGGCGGCGGTCTTGAGCGGAATGCTCATGGCGAGCTGGTTGACCTCGCCAAACTTGATCTGGTAGCCATGCGGCAGGTGACCGGTGAGGATGGTGCCGTCGGAGAGCTTCACGGCGTAGTGCTCGAACTTGGCCTTGTATTCGAAGGTCTTGTTCACCATGAACGTCGCGGCGCAGAGCACCGTGAAAAGCATGAGCATCTTGTAGAGACCGAATTTCCGCATCTTCAGCGCGGCCCAAGCCCACACGACGGAGACGGAGGAGGCGATGAGGACGACCGTGTTCACGCAACCGAGCGTGACATTCAGCTCATGCACCGGCCAGGGATAGTCAGCACCGACACGAAGGAAGATGTAGCTGGAGAACAGACCGCCGAAGAGCATGACTTCCGAGGCGAGGAAGAGCCAGATGCCGACTTTGGCGTTGTAGAGGCCGGTGTCGGGGCGGGCGTGTACTGTGTAAGGGATATCCATGAGGAGTTCGCGGTTCTAGGTTCGCTGTTCTCGGTTAAATTAATGATGAGCGGCGTGGGCGTGGTCGGTTTTGGCCGGGGCGTCGCTGCCGTCGGGGTTGGGCTTGCCGTGCTCGGTTTCCCACTGCGGGAAGAAGTCGGTCGGATGGCCGGGGACGCTGTATTCGTAGGGGCCACGATGGGCGTTCACGTCGAAGACGAAGTTGCCGTGCGGAGGTGGCGTGGGCGTTGCCCAGTCGAGCGTGGTGGCGTTCCACGGATTGTCGCTTTTCACCTTCTCGCCGCACTTGATGCTGACCCAGAAGTTGTAGATGAAGGGCACCTGACCGAGGGCGAGCACGATGGCACCGAAGGTCATCACCACGTTGAGCGAGAGCATGTTGTCCGGGATGTCGAGGCCGAAGAAGGCACCGATCTTGTGGGTGAGCGTGGTGCTCCAGTTTTGGAAGCTGGAGGTCTGCTCGAAGTATTTGCCGCCGTCATACCAGCGGCGATGGAAGCCGGCCATGCCCTGGATGAACATCGGGGCGAAGATGAGGTTCATGCCGATGAGCGAGGGCCAGAAGTGCAGTTTGCCGAGCTTGTCGTTCATGAAGCGGCCGGTGGCCTTCGGGAACCAGTGATACACACCGGCGAAGAGGGCGAAGATGGTGCCGGGAGCCACGACGTAGTGGAAGTGGCCGATGACGTAGTAGGTGTCATGCAGCGCGAGGTCGATGAAGGAGAAGGCGAGAGGCAGACCGGTGAGACCGCCGATCCCGAACATGGGCAGGAAGGCGGAGCCGAAGAGCATCTGCGTGTTGAAGCGGATGGAGCCGCCCCAAAGCGAGATCATGAGGCAGGTGAGCAAGATCACGGAAGGAACGGAGATGAGCACCGTGGTGATCTGGAAGTAGGTGGTCATCATGGTGCCCATGCCAGTGAGGTACATGTGGTGAGCCCAGACGAGGAAGCTGAGGAAGCCGAGCGTGAGCATCGAGTACACCATCATCTTATAGCCCCAGAGCGGGCGGCGGGCGTTGTTCGGGATGACGTCCGTGAGGATGGCGAAGGCAGGAAGGATCAACACATACACCTCAGGATGCGCAAGGAACCAGAAGAGGTGCTGGTAGAGCAGCGGGGAACCACCACCAGAGATGTCGAGGTGCTTGCCACCTTCCATGAGGCCGGTCGGGAGGTAGAAGGAGGAGCCGAAGACACGGTCGGAGAGCTGAAGAAGGGCAGCGACTTCCAGCGGAGGGAAGGCGAGGAGGAGCAGGAAGGCGGTGACAAACATCGCCCACGAGAAGGCGGGCATGCGCATCCAGCCCATGCCTTTGGCGCGAAGGTTGATGACGGTCGTGATGACGTTCACGGAGCCGAGGAGCGAGGCGGAGATGTTAAACACCATCGCCGTGAGCCACCAGGTATGGCCATGGTCCCAGACGTTGGTGACACCGATCGACGTGGTGGAAGCGAGCGGCGAATACATCGTCCAGCCGGTCTGCACCGGGCCGGTGCCGACGAAGAAGCTCCACATCATCAGCACGCCGCTGAGGAAGAAGAACCAGTAGGAAAGCATGTTCAGCTTCGGGAAGGCCATGTCGATGGTGCCGATCTGCAGCGGCATCACGAAGTTCACGAAACCGGCGAAGCCGAGCGGCACGATGCCGAAGAACACCATGATCGTGCCGTGCATGGCACCGAGCATGTTGTAGAGCTCGCCATTGAGGGAGCCATCGGCGTTCAACCAGCGGCCGAACATCTCATTGAAGATGTAACTGATGCCAGGAATGGAGCGGATGACTTCCACGCCGGGGACGGCGACGCCTGGATAGGCGATGCTCCAGCGCATGAGCAGCATGAGGAAGAATCCGAAGAGCAGGAACAGCAGACCGGTGATGGCGTATTGGATGCCGATGGTCTTGTGGTCCGTGGAGAAGACGTATTTCCAGATCCAGGCCTGCTCGTGGTGGTCGTGCCCGTGGTCGGCGGCGTGGGAGTGATCGTGGGTCGTGGCGGCGCTCATTTTCGGTTTAAAGTTACAGGTTCAAAAATTCAAAGTTGGAACGCTTTGGCATGGGCGAAGGTGAAATCCGCTTTGGCGGTGCCATTGGCGATGGTGACGGTTTGCGAGAGAGGCTCGGCGAATTGCGGATGCCAGGCTTTCACGGTGTAAGTGCCGTCGGCGAGGGCGCGGTCGATGCGGTAAGTGCCATCCGCGGCGGAAACCGCACTGTGGATACCTTCATGGACGTAAACCCAAGCTTTCATCCACCGATGTACGTCGCACTCAAGACGGTAGATGCCGGGCACGGAAAAGGTTTCAACATTGGCATCGCCTTGCGAGGCTTGAGCGAGGTTCGCCAAGTTCTCGCCGCCATGGCTGCTGCCGAGTTGGTGACGTGCAATGCGGATGTTGTGGAAGGTGAGATCGCTATTGTGGAAGCGCACGGATTGCCCGGCCTGCACCGCGAGGGTGTTCGGAAGGAACTCGCAATGCGTCTGATCAATCAACGGCGACGTGGCGGGCACGTTGGAGGCACGCGGGCTGCCTTCGACAGTGATGACGACATTCGCGAGGCCACCATCGGCGGCGACACGCCAAGCTGAATCGATAATTT
>JBKCXA010000218.1:0-5944 GCA_046316935.1 Prosthecobacter sp. | reverse complement strand
AATTTCGCGCCACGGCCTGCTGTGGCGATGGCGTGCCCCACTTCGCTTCATCGAGCACGCCATTCCAGCTCGTGGTGGACTTCGTTTGCACATTCGCGCTCACCCAGCCGAGGCTGTGGCACTCGGGCAATTGCGCGAAATCACTCCACTCCGTGCCGCCGCTCACTTTTCGCGGTGCGGTCCATTGCCGCTGCAGCCACGGGAGGACTTTTTGCGCCCACTTCGCGCCATGCTCGCGGAGTCCGGGGCCGCTGAAGTGAACGCCTTTGCCTTCGCGCTCGCGGAGTTTGCCTTTCAAGGCATCGCTGTCCGGGCCTTCGAGTGCGATGCCATCGCGCCAAAGCGAAGCCTGCGCGGCGCGAATGTCGTCGCTGCCTTCATCGCCCGGCACGTGATAGCTCGCCTGCGCCACGAACCACGGCGCGTCCCAGCCGATGTCGCGTCGCGAGTCGCGGATGATCTTCTCCAGATACTCGCGGGAAAGTTTGCCCGGTAGCGTGCGGGTCGTGTCTTTCTGGTTCGCATCGCTCTCGCCCTGATGCCAGAGCACGGCGCGAAAGCCACGCGGCGGCACCGACTTGATCCGCGCGATCAAAGCCTCATACGCCGCGCCCTTACTGGCCCACTGACCGCTCGGGAGTTGCTCCACGCGACTCACCAGCGTCGGCGGATTCCGAAACGTCGCGCCTTTCGGCAGCCACTCGCGCACACTCGTCGCGCCGATGCCGCAGGCGATGATGCCCACGGGCACGTTTTCCTTCTCCGCCACCGCATCGGCAAACGGCGGGATGAAACTGCCGCCACCACCGCTCGCGCCCGGCTGCGGATCATCCGCAATGCGCCAGGCCTTGCCGTCAAAGGTGGCCACGCGCCGCGTCTTGGTCGCCTGCTTTTCCGTGCCGTGATTCGCCGAGTTGGACTGCCCCGCGATGACAAACACCTCGCCAATGCCGACATGCGCCACGCTTCCTTTAGCGAGCTCCTTGCTCGCGCTCATCACGCGAACGTCCAGCCGCCACCAACCGCCCGCGATCGCCTCCAGCGTGCCCGCGAGCTTCTTCCCCGCCACCGATCCACCCACGCGCTGCCACGGCAACTCCCGCTGCGCATCCACCAGCCGCGCCTCGATGGAAACCTCCGCTGCCTTCACCTCCTTCGAAAGTTCACCCTCGATGCGCACCAGCCCTCGACCCGGCGTGCTGCGCTGCACCACCGCATGATCCAGCGGCGCGGTCAGAGTGATCTCAGCGGCAGGCAACGCTGCGGTGAAGGCGAGGAGGAGGGCGATGAATCTCATTTGGAGCCGTCCAATACGATCTCCAACGTGCCTTCCTCGCTCGCGGCGACATTGCACACGATCCGCCAGCGCTGCGCCGCCGCATCCAAGTCGGTCTGCCAATGCGTGATGGGTTGGCCATTCACGAGCACGCGTTGGCCGTTCGGTGTCTTGAGCCCGGTCAAAACGATGGGCACATGGCCGAGGCCGCCTTTCAAGGTGAACTGCGCACGCTGCTCGTCATCGACAGCGATGATCAGCGGGTAGCCCTTTGTGATGCGACCGCGTTTTGCGATGGGTTGAAGCGCATTGCCTTTCGCCTCGCGATGCACGGGACGCCAGGTGTCGGCCTCGCGGGTGAGGAAGTCGCGCAGGGCGTTGTCCGGGCCGTAGTAAGCAGCGGCATCGGCGGGGAAGACGACGAGTTCCAGCTCGGCCTCGACGAAGTCGCCGGGCAGCAACTCAGTGAGGCCGGGCGGCGGTGATAGCTCGACGGCGGTCTTGTGGTTTCCTTTGCCCCACTCGGTGCAGAAGGTGGAGACATGAGGCGCGACGGGCTTTCCGCCGAGCACGGCACGCCACGAGCGCACGATGAGCCCGCGACTCGCCATCGCGTGGCCTTTTTTCAAGGCCTCGCGCTCCACGCCATGCACGGAGAGCCATGGGCTCTCGCCATCGAGTTGCAGCGCGGTGCGATCATACTCGTCCTTCGCTCGACGCGGCTCCCATTCCTCGCGCAGGCCAGTGACGTCACCGATGGCGACATGGCGTGCGGGCACGTCGTTGTAGAAATCCGCGCCGAGTTGGAAGAACGCGAGCCTTTGCCAGCGCAGCGGCTTCCGCACGTCGTAGCGCAGCCGTAGCAAGGTGCGCAGATGATCATTCGCCGCAGGCACGGACACATCCATGCGTGCCGCGATTTCGCCGCCGCTCGATTCTTCGGTGTAGCTCACGTCGGTGAGGCACGGCCCATGCGCCCGATAGTCTGTGCGCGTGCTGATCATCTTTTGGTAGCGACCCTGCGCATCTTTCCACATGAGGAAATCGCCGCCGCCGCAGTTCTCCGCCCAGCCCCAGCGTTTCGCGTTGGGCTCGACGGGCAGCGTCATGAGCGGGCGCACATCCGTGATGAAGCAGCGCCGCTGCACGCGTCCCGGCTCGAAGCAGATGCTCTCGCCAAAGCTGCCCACCGCCGCCTGATCCCAAAATTGATTGTGCCCCCAGCCGATGAGGCAGAGCTGCGCATGCGACGCCGCGCACACGCCGCCGTAGCGAGCATGCACCATTTGGAAAACAAGATCACGCCGCGACTTCGGCGGCACACGCACATAGGCAAAACCATGAAACCACTGTCCGTCATGCGGCAGGCGACCCTTCTCCGCGCGGATGTGCCAGTTCTTCGAAAGCTGCACCGGCAGACCCGTCGGCGTGCCATCCGGCTCGCACAGCATCGGCGTGAAACCCGTGATCGTCAGATGCTTCTCCTGCGTGAACATCAACCGCGCCACCGTGGGCTCATCGGCATCATTGCGCAGGGTCACACGCCAGCGGTCGATGCGGTCGAGATGCTCCTCCGGGTAATAAGTGCCACCTGCATTGTTCCACGGCCTCTCCGGCAAAGCCAACCGATGACAACCCAGCGGCTCATCCCGCGTCACCACCAGCTCCGACTCCACCACGGCCTTCGCAGTGCCCGCGAACACCTCCAGCAGCACGTTGCGACTGCCGCTCGACTTCTTCTCACCATGCCGCAACTCCATCACCGCCTCGCTTTCGCTCTCCAGACGAAACGCGAGCCGGTCCGGCCACACGCTGATCTCCAGCCGCGCCGTGCCGTCGAAGGCCTTGCCCTCCGAATCCGCGAACGTCAGCCCCTCGATCACCACCCGCTGAAAAAAGCGACCACTCTCCACGAAGCGCACCGGCTGCTGCCACTCGTCATCCGGCTGTGTGTGCCCTGTGCATGTAAAACGACGTCCATTCACGATCAGTGCACATTCCCACTCACCCTCCACCGGTCGCACGCGCCGTGTATCGAAGCGCATCGTCTGCTTCCCAAACTCAAAGCTCAGCACCTCCTCCTTCGGTCTCACCGCATCGCCAAACATCTTTGGCGGCCCTTCGACCCACCAAAGCGCCGTGCGATCCTCCACGCGTGGCATCCAGTCCGCCGCGGTTGGTTCAGCGGCGAACGTGTGCGTGGTGAGCAAACTCAGAAGGATGCAGGTCAAACGGTTCATTGATATGGCATCGCTTTCAGAGGCGGGATTTCAACTCTCGATTCCAGTGTGGCCGTTCAACTCCGTGGTTTTGAGGTTCCTGCTCTGCTCACAAGAGGTTGGCCACTGGTGTGTTTGCGAAGTCATGGAGCTATGTCATGACTTCGACATGGCTTGGAAAACCCTTTTGCTACTCCCCATCCTGGCGGCGCAAGCTGCGGAAACACGCTTCGTGGATGCGAAGGCCGTTGTCTCGGCCGAGTGGAAGGGACGAGAGACGCGCACGCTGGCTGACTTCGAAGTTCAGCCTTTGCCAAAGGAGGCTTTCACGCGGTTCGGCGGATTAGCGGCCGACAAAAAAGAGGCCAGCGGGTTCTTTCGCGTCGAAAAAATCGGCGATCGCTGGTGGATGATCGATCCCGACGGCGGACGCTTCATCTTCGCGGGTGTTTGCTCGTTGAAGCCCGAAAACAAGCTGGCGGCGAAGGAGCCGTTTGAGCGGCTTTTTGGTTCGAACGAGGCCTGGACTGCTCAAACACTCGATTTCCTGCGTGCGCATGCCTTCAACGGCTGCGGCGGCTTTTCCGATGTGGAGGTCCTGCGCTCGGCGAAAGCACCCATGCCTTACACAGTCACGCTGGGGCTGATGAGTGGCTTTGGTAGAAAGATCGGCGTCACGCATTCGGAGGCCGGTCACACGGGTTATGCGGATGATGTCATCCCGGTCTTTGAGCCGGGTTTTGCCGCGTTTTGCGCGGAGCAATGCCGCGAGCGGCTTTCGGCGATGAAGGATGATCCATGGCTTGTCGGCGTCTTTTCGGATAACGAGCTGCCCATCAAGCGGGACATGCTCGACCGCATGCTGAAGCGCGGCGGTGCCACGCAGGCCGAGGCGGAGGCCTTCATGGCTGGAAAAGGCGCGGTGACGGATGAGCTGCGCCGCGAGTTCGTGCAGCACGTCTTTGATGCCTACTTCCGCCTCACCACGCAGGCCATCCGCGAGGTGCTGCCACGGCATTTGTGCCTCGGCTCGCGCTTTCACGGACCGGCGAAGTCGGTCAGCGGCGTGTGGAAGGCCGCAGGCAAGTGGTGCGATGCCATCTCGATGAACTACTACGATCACTGGAGCCCGCAGAAGGATCACCTGCGCCAGTGGCACGAGTGGTCGGGCAAGCCCTGCCTCATCACCGAGTTTTACGTCAAAGGCATGGACAGCGGCATGGCGAACACGAGCGGCGCTGGCTGGATCGTGAAGACACAGGCGGATCGCGGCGCGTTTTATCAACACTTTGCGCTCGGGCTGCTGGAGTCGAAAACCTGCGTCGGCTGGCACTGGTTCAAATACATGGACAACGATCCCGCGAACACCAAGACCGATGCCTCGAACCGCGACAGCAACAAAGGCATCCTCAACGCCCGCTACGAGCCCTACACGCCGCTGCTCGATGCCATGCGGGAGCTGAACTCGCGCATCCATCCGCTGATCCAGTCCTTCGACTCCGTGCGAACGTCGAAGTGAATCAAATCGCCATGCCACTCAGCGTCCCGGTGCTGGTGGAGAACTTGCCCGCCTCGATGCCCAGGTTTTGAAGCATGGACACAAAGAGGTTCGCCATCGGTGTGTTGTTTTGCGTGTCGAAGGCGAGGTGCTGGCCGTGTTTGAAGCCGCCACCGGCGAGGATGAGGGGGAGGTTTTGGTTGCTGTGGGAGTTGGCGTTGCCGAGGCAGCTTCCGTAGAGGATCTGGGTGCGATCGAGCAGCGTGCCGCCGGTTTCGTTGACGGATTGAAACGCTTTCAGGAGGTCGCCGAAGGCTGTCATCTGGGCTTCTTCGATTTTCTTCAACTCAGCGATCTTGTCGGGTTCGTTGCCGTGGTGGGTGAGGCCGTGGGTTTCGCTCTTCACGCCGGGCACATGCGGCACCACGCTGAAGGTGCTGAGCGAGAGCGTGACGACGCGCGTGCTGTCCGTCTGCAAGGCGAGGCGGATGAGGTCGAACATAAGCTTGGACCTTGCGATGACCTCGTTGGCATCGGCGATGTCCTTGGGCTGTGGATAGTCCACTTTGGGTTTGGGGCGGTTTTCCCACTCGATGTTGCGCTGGAGGCGGCCTTCGAGTTCGCGCACGCTTTGGAAGTATTGCTCCAGTCGCGCCCGATCCTCCGCGGCGGTGCTTTTTTCGAGTCGCTTGGCTTTGTCGAGGATCAGATCGAGCACACTGCCACCGGCTTCGATGCGACGCATGGTCGCGGCTTTTTCCTCGGGCGTTCCGGCGACGAACAAGCGTCGATAAAGCCTCTCGGCGCTGGTTTCCGAAGGCAAAACAACGCCGGAGCGTGAGACGGCGATGGAGTCGGCATAGTGCTCGCCCTTGCGCACCGAAACGGCGAGCGAGGGAAAGCGGGTGTCGAGCCCGATCTGCTCCGCGACAAGTTGATCGAGCGAGAGAC
>JBKCXA010000217.1:0-3491 GCA_046316935.1 Prosthecobacter sp. | reverse complement strand
ATGCTCTCATGCGCATCGAGCCACTCGGTGATCTCCGCCTCGTTCGATTTCATCGACGGCGCGGTGAAGGCACGCAGCACGCGCCCGCCTTCCTGTTGCTTGCCCTCCTCATGTGCCCGCAGCACCGCAGCCTGCGGCGCGGCGCAAGGCTCCGGCTTGCCCTCGTTCCAATGAAAGCCCCACAGCGAGAGCTTCATGCGATACATGCCAGCGTAGATCGGCGACACATTCATCGCCGCCTCATAGCCCGCGAGATTCGGATTGAGTAAACCGACTGCGCTCTCCGACTTCTTCACAGCTTCGAGCAGCTTGCGTCTTTCCTCCAAGTCCGGCCCCGCATCGCCCACATGGCCTTTTTTGTCCTCAAAACCGCCACGCACCGGCAGTGCCGGATCAGGCTGCTTGTCCTTCAGCAGCACGAACTGTCCCTGGAGCAGGTTCCCGCCAAACTTGAACAACCCCGCCGGATAGATTCGCTTCTTGAAGACTCGCGGCGGCGCACTGCTCGTGGCGATTGCCGCATCCAGCGCCTTTTCCACCGCCTCCTCATACGCCGCGAGATGCGCGGGCGAGATGTCCAGCGCTCCCGCCATCTTGTCATAGCCCGCCACGCGACCATCCGCCGGCAGCAGCGCCGTGATGTCGAGCCTCGGCAGCGCCAGCAGATCCTGCAGCGTGTTTTGAAACTCCACCCGCGTCATCCGCCGCATCCGAATACGACCCTGATCGCCCGCCTTCGCCAGCGCCATCAGCTTCGCGTCCATCTCACTCACAAACGCAGCCTTTTCCGCCTCCGCAGGCTGCTTTTTCTTCTTCGGCGGCATCTCGCCACGTTCCACCGCATCATGCACTTTGACGAGCAGGTCCAGATGCTGCGCATCAAAGCGGAGGGCGGTCAAATCGAGGTCACCCTTCTTCGTCTCGGCATCGTGGCAGTCATAACAATGTTGCTCCAAAAATACCGCCGGTGGCGCAGCGAAGAGCGAGGTGGCAAACAGGCAAGTGAGGAGAATCTGACGCATAATACTTGGGGAACGTAGGCAGGAGAATGGTGGCAGAAGAATAACAAACAGATTCATTCTCTTGCCCCCATTCTTCTGCCTAATTCCGGTTACTTCACCACCAGCAGCGGCTTCAATTTGGCGGCATACACCGCATAGCCCGCAGGCGAGAGGTGGATGTTGTCCGGGGTGAAGAGGCCCTTCTTGATGGTGCCGTCCGCGTTGGTGAAGTCGGGCCAGAGGTCGAGCACCTTCACGTTCGGATCGCTGTCGAGCTTGAGCGGATCGAGAGCGGCGTTGGTCTTCTTGATGTCTTCGTAGAAGGCGTTTCCGGGCGTGTGTGCTGGCAAAATCTTCGCCACGATGATGGCGGCGGCGGGGAACTTCTCTCGGAGGTTCTTCAGGCACATCGCGATGCCTTTGGCGGCAGCTTCGACACCCGTTTCGGGGGTGAAGAACATGTTGTTGTTGCCGATCATGAGCACGATGGCCTTCGGCTGCAATCCTTCGACACCGCCGTGATCGAGCCGCCAGAGCACGTTCTGCGTTTTATCGCCACCGATGCCGATGTTGACGGCTTTGAGATCGGGGAAGTTCTTTTTCCACGACTCGCCCCATTGGATCGTGATGCTATCGCCGACGAGCAACACATCGAGCGGGCCTTGATTCGCCTGCACGGTCTTCACATGCGCCTCGTGGAGCTTTAGCCAAGCATCTCCGCCGAAATGACCCGCGCTCGGCACTTGGGGCCAAAGTTGCGGCAGATGCTTGTTCGACTCGCGACCAGGGCGACGCTCGTATTCCGGCTTATCGACGACATAGGCCCGTTCTTCCGCCGTGAGCGGCCAGCCGGTCTTTTGAGGCTCGGCGGTGACGTGCGGGTAATCGAGAGCGGCGGCGGTGGAGGCAACGAGGAGGAGGAAGGTGGAACGGATCATCTGGGTTGATACGGAGAGGTGCGCTGACACTCGACACGGATTTATCGACAGAAGAGGCGAGTGCAGCGAGACAGACAGCCAAAGGCTGCCCACAGGGAAGCGAAGCGCATCAATGGGGGCAGAAGAATAACAGACAGATTCATTCTTCTGCCCCCATTCTCCTGCCTACCTGCATTACCGCTGCACGATGCGCACGGGCAGGCTTGGCTGCGTTTTAAGCGTTAGTTTCACGTCGTCGGCAAAGAGGCTTTCGAGTTTGGCGGGGCGCAAATTCGGTCGTGCGGAGATTTGGATGACGACGAAATCGGCTTCCGCAGGGACGAGACACTTGGCGGTCAGGTGGCGGGTGCCTTTGGCATCGGTGCCGAGCGTGGTGACCTGGGCGCTGCCGCTGGCGAGGGTGTCGGTGATGCTTTGTGGCCAGCTTTGATGCAGACCGGCGGGATCGCCCTGAAAGAGGTAGAGCTGGCAGAAGAAGGTGACAGAAGGCTTCGTGTTGTGAGGGCGGTCATCGAGGAAGTCGGCACTGAGCTCAAGCACGGAGTCGCCTTCGGGGCTGAGCGTGTGGCGCAGCGGGCGGAGATCGACGAGTTGGAAGACATCGCACGAGATGGCTCGCGCACTGGGATCGCCAGCATCACTGCCGGGGGCGATGAAGCGGAGCTTGCCGTCCGCGATGGAGGCTTCATCGCCGCTCCAAACGCCAGTTTGGCGTGGGAAGCCTGTTTCGAGGCGTTTTTCCTCGAAGCTGCCATTGATGAGCGAGAACAGCCGCTCGGTAGTCGCCTTGGGCGATGAGATGGCCCAGACGATGGACGCGCTGAAGAGGCCGATGACGAGCCCAGCGGCCATCGCGGTGATCGGACGGGTGATCCAGGTGAAACGGACACTCTTGTCCCTTCTGGAGAGGGCACAGACAGGAGTGTCTGTGTCACGCTGGAAAGCCTCCTGACGGAAGCGATCATGCAGCGCCATCGAGCGCAGTTGAGTGTCAGCGAAGAGCTGCCGTTTCGCGGGATCATCCCGCATCACGGCTTCGAATGCCGTCATCTCATCGGGCGTGAGCGTGCCATCCTGATGACGCATGAGCAGGTGAAGAAAATCGGTGTCGTTCATGAGGCGGATTCGGTTTGAAGGCGGGAGCGAATGCAGTCACCGAGGGCTTTGTGCAGGCGGGCAAGGGCTTGATAGACCGTTTCGATCTTGCGGCCCATGATCGCGGCCACGTCGGTGCAGTTGCGACGTTCGAAGTAGCGCAGCCGCAGCAGTTCGCGGTTGTTCGGCGTGATTTGCTCGACGCAGAGGCTCAGCGCCTCCTGCATGACATCGACGCGACTCTGCTCGGGCCACTCGTCCGCCAGCAGAGCCAGCATTTCATCGCTCAGGCCCAGATAGCGACCATCACGAGCCCGCAGGATGTCGATGGCGCGATTCTTTCCCGTGAGTCGCGCCCAGTTCATGAGATGTGCCGTGGTCTCGAAGCTGTCCGCCCGCGCCGGCGATGCCGGCAAGGGCTTTGCCGTCGTGGCCTCCGAGGTCAAGAGCCTCGCAA
>JBKCXA010000216.1:0-3643 GCA_046316935.1 Prosthecobacter sp. | reverse complement strand
CCGGAGAGTTTCCAGACACTGGCTCCGCTTTTGGTGAGGCTGATTTGATTGGCGGGGGCCGTGGCTCCGTTGAGCGTGTTATCGGCGATGACGCCCTGCACTTCGTTTGGTGTGGCGGCGCTGCCAAAGCTGCCACCGAGGGCGAGGACACGCGCAGCGCTGCCTGTGGTGATGCCGACGGGTGAGTTGAAGGCGGGGGCGGTGAAGATGAGCGCTCCTGTGCCGTTGTTTGCCACGGTGGCGGTGGTGCCTGCAGAGCCGGTGCCGCCGACTTGGATGGGTCGATTCGTGGTATCGCCAGTGCCGGTGTAGGCGAGCGTGGTGGAGTTGTTTGTGGCCAGGGTGATGGTGCCGGTGGCGGGTGCGCCGAGCGAGCTGGGCTGGCCGTAGTCTTTGATCGTGTTCACCGTGACGGTGCCCTGTCGGTAAGTGTTGCTGCCGGTGTAGGTGTTGAGGCCGTTGAGGACGAGATTGCCGACGCCTTGCTTGTTCAGGTTGAAGGCCCCGCTGATGACGCCGTTCACGGTGACGGTGGCATAGATCTCCTGGGTGCCATTGGCGGTGAGCGTGATGTTGCCAAAGTTCCAGGAGTTGTTGAGCCGAAAGCTACCTGCCCAGACGGTGTTCCCGCTGATGGTGTAGGGACTGCCGGTCGTGTTGTTGAGGTAGGGGTTGTTGGTGTTGTTACCCATGGTGAGTGTGCCACTGCCGAGGGCGGAGCTATTTCCCAAAGTCAGCGTGCCATGCGTCAAGGTCGTGCCGCCGGTGTGGCTGTTGGCGGCGTTGAGGATGAGAACACCTGCGCCGGTTTTGGTGAGCGATCTGGCACCGCCGGTCTCGCTGATGGCTCCGTTGAGGGTGAGGGAGCCGGTGTTGGTGCTGACGCTGGCGGTGAGTGGATCGGCGAGGATGATGGCGGTGCTGATGGTGTCCAAAGAGGTGCCGGTGGCGCTGCGGGTGAGCGTGGCGGAGCCGGTGGTGACATCAAAGGTCAATGATTGCCCGGCATTGAGGAGGAAGGCATTGTCGCCCGTGGCATCGCCGATGCTGAGTCCGCCAAGCGTGATGGGTGCGGAGAGGCTCACTTGATTGTCAGCGGCGATGTCGTTGGTGAGGGTGGCGAGGTCATCCATACCGTTGGGGAAGCCGGTGCTTGGCGACCAGTTCGTGCCGGTGTTCCAAGAGGAAGGGCCAACGACATTGGTGGCCCAGGTGTAGGTGTTTTGAGTGCGGGTGACGGTGAGCGTGTAGGTGCTGGTATTGCCAGAGACTGTGGAGGCGACGGTGATGGTGTTGGCACCGATGCTGAGAGGGATGGGCGTGGAGGCGGCACCGGAGGTGACGGCTGTTCCATTCACGGTGATGCTGGCTCCGGCCAAGGTGGGAGTGACAGTGATGCTGGGTGTGGAGACGGTGGCAGCATAGGCAAAGGTATCGCCAGCAAAGACCGGTGTGAGCGTGCCGCTGCTGATGCTCAAAGCCGTGAGCTGCGAGGCAGTGGAGGCGCTGGCGAGCAGCTCGACCATGCCACGTCCCATCGCATCGCCGACGAGCATGTAGGTCTCTGCGTTGTGCCAGTAGTGGTAGTTTTGCACGGTGTTCGGGCCGCTGGTGCGCCAGTAGCCACGGCCTTCCATCGACTTCACATTGCCTGCGAACTCGGGATACGTCGTGCCATTCCCCACGGCGAGCTGGGCATTCACGACGGTGAGCCGGTTGCCTGCCGCGGCATAACCATCGAAGCCGCAGGTGACGGTGACAAAGGGCGCGGCGGGCTGGATTTTGCCCGGGTAGCGGCCGCTGTAGTAGAGGCGCAGTTGCTTGATGAGGCGGACGAGACTCTGCTCGTAGCGCACCGCATACTCGGTGTCGGAGCTCTGGCCGTCATTCCATCCCTGAAACCAGCCGAAGCCGCCGATCTCAAAGCCTCGCGTGGCCCACTGGGGATACTCGGTGGCGAAGTTGTCGAGGATGTCGCAGACGTTGAAGACGGAATAGACGGCCCAGTTGGTGTTGCCGCCGGCCACGGGCTGATTGGCTGTGGTGGAGGTGTGATTGGTTTTGCTGGAGTAGGTTTTGCCGCCGTGCTTGACCTGGCTGCCGATCACATAGGCGAGGCCGCTGGCCCAGGCCTTCGCGCCCATGTCATCTTCATGCAGGAAGCCGTCGTCGTATTGCTTTCCAGCATACCAGTTGGCAGGGACGGTGGTGCTGCCGGGTGTCTTTGAGTAGTCGCCATAGCCTGCGTAAGTCACGCCGCCATAGCTGTAGCGTGCACTGCCCGGCGGCAGGTAGTCCCAGCCGAGCGAGCGATTGCCGATGGAGGTCTTGATGATGAGCACAGGCTCGTCGTGGACGTAGCCGACGACGTGACCAAAGCCGAGCTCGGGGCCAAAGGAGTCGGTGCTTTCACCAAAACCCGGCTCCAGCGGCGCATCACCGAGGGCGGAGATGACGCCTCGATAGAGCACGTCCTGCCGCACGGTCCACGCGTTCGTGGAGGTGATGAGATTGGGGAACTTCTTCTCTGTCCGGGTCAGCGATTGCAGCGTGTCATTCTCCGTGCCTGCCACGCGGCCAAAGCCGACCATGTTGGACTGCCCGGAGAGGATGAAGACCTTCACCGGCTTCGTGCCGGTGCCGGTGGAGGTATCGGGATCAGGCAGCGGATAGGGAACGACGGGCTTGCTCGTCGAAAGGGTGGGATTCGTGTAGGCAGCGGCGACTTCATACCAGTCCTCCGCATTGTCGCCGTCGCTGTCTTTCGTCAGCGGGTTGGTGCCGGTGTTCGTATCACTGGTGTAGGTGCCGCTGTTGCTTTCGACGTTGTCATTGATGCCGTCGCCATCGGTATCGACCTTGGTGGGATTCGTGCCGCGATTCGAGGTGCTGACCCACACGCCCGTGTTGGATTCGACGCCATCATTGAGCGTGTCATTATCGCTGTCAGAGTCCTTCGGGCTGGTCGGAGGACGGCTGCCCACGCCGCTGAGCTCAGGGCCGTCGAGCAGCGTGTCGTTATCCGTGTCATTGTCGCGTGGCAGAGTGCCCTGCTGATACTCCTGGATGTTCGTGAGGCCGTCGGCGTCCAGATCATCACCTGGATTCAAAGCGGTGCCGGACGCGGGTGTGGTGTGCAGCAGCTCAAAGGCATCCGGCATGCCATCGGCATCCGTGTCGGTGACGACGAAATCAAACAGGGTGCCCGTGGCCGGCGTGCCGGTGGACACTCCATTCAAGTAACTGTCCACACGCCAGTAGTAAGTCGCTGCGGTGGGTGCGCTGACCGTGTGCGTCGTCAGATTTTGCGATGCGCTCACCACTTTGGTCAAAGCGCCTGCATTGGTGCCGAACCAAACATCCACCCAAACGTTGGTGCCGGTGGTGGGCGGCAGATTCGTCCAGCTCAGCGCCACATTGCCCGCAGGCACCGTGGCACCATCATAAGGCGAAGGATTCTGCGGATGCTCCAGATCGAGGTGGAAGAGGCGGTCTCGCGTCGTGGTGATGGTCATCGTGCTGTTCCCGACACCCAGGTCGCCCGAGTCGTAATAGCTGCCGATGCGGGCATTGGAGAGGTTTGCGGAGAAAGAGAGGTATGGAACACCGGTCGTCCACGAGACCGCCGAGTCCATGGCGTCAT
>JBKCXA010000215.1:0-2063 GCA_046316935.1 Prosthecobacter sp. | reverse complement strand
CCTACCGCCAGCCGGTGAGCACGCTACTGACAAGCATCGGCATCAAAGTGGCCCCGCATGACATGAGTCACTACCATTCGACCATGGGCGAAAAGCTCGCCGCCTCACAGCAGCGCGATCTGGTGCAGAGCGAGTTGCTCGCGGGACTCCTCGACAAGCTCAAAGCCACCAAGGAAGCCGATGGCAGCCGTCTTTTCGATCACGTCGCCCTCGCCTACGGCAGCAACATCCGCACCGAGCACAACCTCGACAACTGCCCCACGCTACTCACCGGCGGCGGTGCAGGCATCAAGCTCGGCCACAACATCGTCGCGCCGAAAGACACGCCGCTTTGCAACACCTGGCTCACCTTGCTGCATGGCATCGGCGTGAATGCCGAGCGGCATGGCGATAGCTCCGGCGTGCTGAAGGAGATCGTGGCGTGAGCTTTACGACTGCTCGCTGCGATACGCGGCGGGCGAGGTATTCCGATACTGACGCATCATGCGGCTGAAGTAGTGGCGGTTCACCAGCCCGCAGGTTTCGGCGATGGCCTCGATGCTATCGTCGGTGTGGCGGAGGAGGCGGCAGGCTTCATCGAGTCGGTAGTCGAGCAGGATGCGCATGGGCGGCTGGTTCACCTCCTCTTTGAAAAGATGGTTCAAATTCCGCACGCTGAGGCCGGCGTGACGGGAAATTTGCTCGGCGGTGAGCTTTAGGCCGAGGTGCTGGTTCATGAACTCCATCGCACGCAGCACTCGCGCATCGAGTCGCTGCTGCTCCCACACACTGGTGGGCAGTTTTTTCACGAACTCGCTCACGAGCTGGATGCTCACCCATGGAAAACGCACGCTCTGCGGCTTCGCGCCGAGTTTGATGAGCTCGTTGAGCATCGACTTGTGCGCCGAAGTCGCGGGAAAGGCGTAAATGCCCGGCGCGGCACGATCGGCCGCCGGACCGAGGTTGAAATGGCAGTACCATTTGCTGAAGGGCCGCCGCGTCGTCGTGCTGAAGGTGGTGCGTGGCGGAATCAGATACACCGTGCCCGGTTTCAGAACGGTCGTGACCCCGTCTATCTCCACCACGCCGCCCTCCTGCATCGGCCAGTAGAGCCGCCAGTAGGGATCGTTCAGCCGACGCAGCTCCCAGTGCTCCAGCTCGATTTTACGCGTGGTGAGGATATCCACCGTCACACCCGGCAGCGCCACACTGCGGTGCCCCTGAACGCGATGCGCGGACCCGGCGGGCACGACACTGAGGATGGAAGGCTTGTCTGGCATGCGGTTTTGCGGAATCGGATACAAGCCTGTCCGGGATGCCTTGGAGCATCAAGCAATCTTTGGCAGAGATTCCACCGCGCTGCTCTCATTGACGCGCAAACCTTCTCGAAGGGCCTGCGGCAGCCGCTCAAAGCCGCACACAGTTCCCACCAGCGCTCCGACGACGGCACCGCGATGGCAGTTGTCGCCACCGACCATGGTGTTGGCCACCAAGGCGGCCTCGAAGTCGTCGGCATACTTCCATGCGAGGTAAAGCGCGGCGGGAAACGATTCGCGGATGTAACACGCGGGGCTCACATGGCGGCCGATGACCACCAAATCGGGCTCTTTGGACCAAAGCGCCGCTTTTCGCTCCGAGAACCAGCGGCCGCCATGATGCAGAATCGTTTCGCGCAGCGGCTCGCCGAGCAACAGAGCCAGCAGCATGCGCGTGAGTGTTTTCGCCGCGTCGAGCATGTCGGCATCGCCATGGGAAAAGCCCACATGCTCCAGCACGGCCTCCGGTGCTTCCTTGCCCAGACGAGCGCACAGCAGTCCCACGCCCGCGAGGCCGCCGATGTGCACATCCGCGCCGCCGCAGCGCTGCGGCTTCCAGCCACGCGCCAGATGGGTGAAGAAATGCCGGTGATACTCCTCCGCGTAGGTGGCGCGATGCCGTCCCGGCGTGAGCATGAAGTCGATGTAGCGCTGCAGGTAGTCATCGAGATCGTAGCCGCCCTTCGCGGTGAGTGATTCATCCAGCACACGCACGAGTTGGAGATTCAGCGTGTTTTCACCCGGCCGTAGAAACGGATGATAGTGCAT
>JBKCXA010000214.1:0-2567 GCA_046316935.1 Prosthecobacter sp. | reverse complement strand
CGATGGTGGGATTCGACCCCGAGGCGGTCTCCAAGATCATCCGCCTGCCAGGGGACCATGCGATCAGCTTCATGATCGCCATTGGCAAAAGTTTGCAGGAGCCGTGGCCCCGCGGAGATCGTCTTGATGCGAGCGAAACCGTGATTGTGAACCAGTTCCCCGCGTGAGCACGAAGGCTTTCACCTCGCGCCTCGGCATTGAGCATCCGATCATCCAGGGGCCGTTCGGAGGCGGGCTTTCGTCTGTGAAGCTTGCAGCGGCAGTCTCGGAGGCGGGTGGTCTGGGCTCGTTCGGTGCGCACCATCTTTCTCCAATGCAGATGCGTGAGGTGATTCGCGAGCTGCAAACGGTAACCACGAAGCCCTTCAACATCAACCTGTGGGTTTCGCGGCATGATCCCGGCGCGGAGGTGATGACACCCGCGCATCATGAACTGGGTTTGCAGCAGTTCGGAGCGATTTACGAACGTCTCGGCATCCAAGGGCCGCCTATCGAGCCGCCGGATAATTTCAGCTTTGAGCAGCAGGTGGAGGTGATTCTCGATCTGCGACCTGCGGTGTTCAGTTGTGTGTTTGGCATCCCCGAAGCCGACATCCTGCGTGACTGCGCCCGGCGTGACATTCTGACCGTCGGAGCCGCGACAACACTGGAGGAGGCCGCTGCGCTCGATGAGGCCGGTGTGGACATGATTGTGGCGACGGGTTCGGATGCTGGTGGGCATCGTCCGAGCTTTTTGCGGTCTGCCGAGGACTCTCTGACCGGCACGCTCTCGCTCGTGCCGCAGGTGCGAAAGGTCACACGCAAGCCAGTGATCGCCGCGGGAGGCATCGCGGAGGCTCGCGGCATGAGCGCGGCCTTTCAACTGGGTGCGGACGCGGTGCAGATCGGCACCGCCTTTCTCGCCTGCGAGGAATCGAATTGCCCAACGCTGCATCGAGCGGCTTTGTTCACTCCCGCCGCGGCTCAAACGCGGCTCAGCAGGCGCTTCACGGGAAGGCTGGCCCGTTTCATGAGCACGCCCCTGCTTGAAGAACTCGAAAACAGCGCTGAACCAGCGCTGCCCTTTCCTCTGCAAGCCGCTTTCAACCGCCCCGTGAAAGTTGAAGGCGTGCGCCGTGATGACGCGGCGCTGCTGCCGCTCTATGCCGGACAAGCCGCGCCGCTGATCCAGCATCGTCATGTGGCCGAGCTGATGCGTGAACTGATCACGGCGCTGCCTTGAGCGTGCATTTTCTCGTAAGCGCTGGAAATGGAAAGGGTGTTGATTCTGTGCATGAAGCCTCTCGCCCTCCTTTTCATCCTGCCGGCCTTCGGTTTGGTCCACGCCGCCTCGACGGTGGGCACGGCGCAGCCTGGGGTGTTTCGGCAGACGGATTTGGATGCGGGCGGGTGGCTGACGGGGTTTGCCTCGCATGCGTCGGGGCGGCTGTATGCGCGGACGGATGTGGGCGGAGTGTATCGAAGTGATGATCAGGGGACGAGCTGGAGGTTCCTCTCGGGGGAGATGAAGTCATCGGCGGGGTTGTTTGTGCAGGGGTTGGCGGTGGGGGAAAGCTCGGCGGACATCGTGTTTCAGGCGGTGGGGACGAGCTACACCTCGACGGATGCGAATCGAGGGGTGTGGCGCACGAGCGATGGCGGCGCGACATGGTCGCAGGTGCTCAGCGGGGTGCTTTTTTCCGGCAATGACGATCTGCGCTGGCAGGGCGAGTGCCTGGCGATCACGCCGGGATCGGTCGATCAGGAAATCTTTGCCATCAGTCGCAAAAACGGCCTCTGGCGCAGCACGACAGGCGGCGGCGCGGGCACGTGGAGCAAGCAGGGCGGCACGTTGTTTGATGGCATGATCGGCCATGTGGTTCACATGCATGCGTCGTTTCCGAATGACATCTTCATCGGCGGTGTGAAGGACACGGGCACGAGTGCGCTCTACAAAGGCACGCGAGGTGTGGGCGGTGCAATCACCTGGGCAGCGGTGACGGTGAACGCGGCGACGACCTCGGTGACGCGACTCGCGAGACTGCCGAGCGGCGTGATGTTTGCTGCCGTGCAGGATGGGGCAAATAATCGCTTCTACAAATCGGATGCCACGGGCACGACGTGGACAAACATCACCACGACGGTGCTCGGTGGACTTACCGCGAATGGTCCGGTGGGTATGTGCCATGTGCTGCGGGATGGTGTGACGATCGTGCTGGGCTGGATCGGCGGTCCGACGCGGAAAAGCACGAACGGCGGCACGTCGTGGAGCACGCTGCCGCTCACGATCACCGGCACGCGACCCGCAGCCATGCTGACGAGCGACACGAGCCCCGGATGGTCGCGTGGCTCGCTGCATCAAGATCCGCTCGATGCGAACCGCTGGTATCTGCCGAATGGTTTTGGTCCGTTCGTGAGCACCGATGCGGGATCGACGGTGAGCTACATGACACGCGGCATCGGCGAGGTGGTGACGTGGACACCTTCGTGGCCTCCGAACGATGCGCAGCGAGTCGATCTGCCCGGGGCGGACTTGATCGGCTACATCGCCACGGATGGCAGCGAGACGGGACTCGCCCCGCGAAATC
>JBKCXA010000213.1:0-3899 GCA_046316935.1 Prosthecobacter sp. | reverse complement strand
CCACCGCACGACGAAAAGCCATCTCGGCATCCTCGATGCGATTTTCGCGGAAACGGCTCCACCCAAGGCCGTCGTAGGCATCCGCCACGCCGGTTTCGAGCGTGAGCACGCGTGAAAAAGCCTGCTGGGCACCCGTTTGATCGCCGCGACGAAACAGACTCCAGCCGAGTCCCGCACACCGCGAGGCTTCAGCCTCATCGGTATGCACTTCAGTGTGCAAAAAGTGTCTCTCGGCCTTGTCGAGATCGTTCGCGAGCAGCGCCCGCCAGCCTCGTGTGAGCTCCGCGTCATGCACACCGGCCGCCATGAGCGTCAAAATGGCCACCCAGGCCGCGGCGACATAGGGAAGACTGAAAAGCACATAGGCCGAGCGCTTCTGATGCATTTGCTCCGCGATGGGAATGAAGACCTTCGCCATCACGACGGCACCGAGGACCGTCGCCGTGATCTGCGCCCACAGCGGCATCTGCGGAAACGCCATCCACACCGTGCCGAGCAAGGCGCCGTTCACGCTGAACAGCCCCGTCTTCAAAACGTCCGCATCCTTCGCGAGCTTCATCGCCGCCCACGAGATGACCGAGGCGCCGAGCAAGGCCAGCAGCGCCGACTGTGGCGAGAGAATGAACAGCCCGATGAGCACGCACAGGCCCGTGCCGCGGTTGTTGCACACAAATATCTGGCCGAAGCCGCGCAGGACCTGATCGAAGAAGGCTTTCATGCGGCTTGGGTAAGTTCGGAGAGCACCAACGGCACTTTGTGCCCGCGGCCCTGAGGTTTGATTTCGGGCACGAACTGCACGCGCACATCCATGTCGGCATGGTCGAGCAAGCGGAGGAGTCGTGGCTCCAAGTCAGCGGGATTCGTGGCGACCACGCGCACGTCGATGGAGCCCGGCTTTGTTTGCACGACCTGATACTGCGCCAGCCCTGGAACCTCCTCGATGGCGTTCGTGATGACGAAGGGCGAGAGCAGAACGCCGCTGCGTGTGCGCAGCATGACGGCGCTGCGGCCTTCGAGCTGGCGGATGCTTTTCAAGCTGGAGCCGCAAGGGCACGGCGAGGTCTCCCAGCGGGCGAGATCGCCCAGGCCTCGGTAGCGGAGGATGGGTGTGGCATCGTTGGTGAGGTCGGTGATGACCAGATGGCCGAGTCCATCGGTGGCACGGCCTTCATCAGCGACGATTTCGGCGATCACATTTGTCTCCGCGATATGCCAGCGGGCATCGTGCGTGCATTGAAACGCCACGAGGCCGCCTTCGGTGCTCGTGTAGGTTTCGATGAGCTTCGCGTTTGGAAAAACCTGACTCAGCAAATGCCGCGTGTGCGCATCGAGCATCTCGCTGGTGAGATGAATGAGCTTCGTTTGGGCGATGATGCGGCTTCCAAGCTCCAACGCGATGGCTCGCAGCATGGATGGATACGACGAAATGAACTCCGGCGAGATGCTGAGCGCCTTCTCCGTGAGTTTCGACACCGGATCATGCACCGAGAACAGTCGCGAATCAGGCACGGTGGTGCGCAGCAGGTCTGCCGCCGCGAAGTCGATGCTGTCCGGCGCGAAATCGACGAGGTAGAGGCTGTTTGTCAGCGGCTGACCGTCACACCAGTCGAAGAACAAGGCCGTGTTCCAGGCCATGTAGTGCCAGAGTGAGGTTTCAGAGCGGGCGATTTTCGCGGGGATGCCGGTGGAGCCGGAGGATGCGAGCCAGCGGACATCGTCGCGTGAGCGTCCTGGAGTGCGCCGGGCCCCCGGCGCTTTCGAGGGGGCTTCGGCCTGCGAAAAGCTCCAGAGGGCTGGAGCACTCCAGGACGCTGTCGCGCTCAGCGAATGCAAATCGGCCTCAGAAAGGCCGCGAAGCTCGTCTTTGGTCAAAAGAGGCAGTTTTTGCAGATCGTCCCAATCTTCGAGCATGTCGGGCTTGAAGCCGTTTTTCGCGAAGAGCCACTGGTAGAGCGGAACGTGCTCAAAGGCATGCTGAACGAGCTTTTTGAGCGTTCGCCACTGATGCGCGCGACGCTTCGGCGTGCTCCACGAACGCTGCTCGATGACGACATCGAGCGCGGTGTGAAGCTTTTCGCCGCGGGCGCGGATCTGGGCGGGCGTGAGCATTAGAAGAGTGGTCCGCACAGCCCTCTGTGCGGTTTGGGAAAGATGGTGGAGGTGCTTTGGTGCATGATGGTGTTGGCGGAGCGCCGCACAGGGACTGTGCGGACCACTTTAGCGGCGGCTGGAGAACTGGAGATTCTGCGGCGGGATGCCGTGGGAGATGTTGAAGCCGTCCTGCACGAGGTAGCCGGACGGATTGATGAGCATGAGCTTCTCAAAGTTGGGTGCGGCGAGCTTCACCTGGCCTTGGGCGATCTGCGCCCAGCCGAGCCAGCTCAGTGCGATAGGATCTTCGGGGCGTTGGTGGTGTGCACGGTCGAAGAGCGTCTCGGCTTTGCGGTAGTCGCGCTGGTTGTAGAGCAACTCACCGGCGATGAGCAGCAGGGCGAAGTCGTATTGGTCGAGCTTGAGGCCGTTTGTGGCGGCGGCGAGCGTTTCCTTCGGCTTCTGCATCGCTTGATAGGTGTAAGTGAGGCCGAGATGCGGCGTGATGGCACGCGGCTCGTATTTGATGGCCGCGGTGTAGAACTGCACGGCCTTCTCATAGTCCTTCGATTGGAAGGAAAGCCATCCCGCACGCACGGAGGCGAGGTAGGGATTGCCTCCGGCGTTTTTGAAACTGACGACGTGCTGCATCGCCGTGGTGAAATCGCTGCTCGATTCCGCGGTGAGGGATTGCTGCCAGGCGTCGGCGGCTTTTTGAGCATCGACCGCAATGCCGAGCGTGACGAAGAGAAGAAGGAGAAGCGTCGTTTTCATGGGAGGGTGGAGGTGAAGCTGGTTTGGGTGAAGGTGACCTCGCGGTCGGCGTAGCGGGCGGTGAGCGCGGTGAGGCCGCGAATGGGTTCGAGGGTGAATTCGATCTCGCGCGGGAGATTGGCGGGAGCATCGGGCAGCGTGGTGAGGAGCTGAAGGCGATGGTGCGTGGGATGCAGCGCATGCTTCGTGATGACACGCTGCATGCGCTGCCCCAGGTAAGCGCCCGCCCATGCCCAGCCGCGCCGCTTCGCGCTCGAAGCGACACAATCCTCCCAAATCATGCCGCTTTGATAAGCAAAAGGCACGGTGGGCATGGCGAACGAAAGCAGTCGCAGCAGCTCGGAGGCGCCGTCGAGGCGGCTGTGCGTGATTTGAAGGGCGTGAAGGCCGAGGACGGCGGTGAGGCGGCTCTTTCCTTCAGAGAAGAGGTAGCGGCCTGCTTCATCGAGGGTGGTGGTGAGACGTGACTGACCTGATTGACCTGACTGACGGTAGGTGGCTTCTCCTGGTGCGAAATGCGCCATGGTGCCGAGCACGGTGGGGGAGAGCACCGCCGGCGCGATGCGCTCTCCGACCTGCGGCACGCGGGCGAAATCCCAGCGGAGAACGTTGTCGGTGCGTGTGAAGATGTTCGTGAGGCAAAAGGGCGTCGTCGGCGCGCCGGTATCGGTGGTGGTCTGAGCGTGCAGGTGGATGTGCGGCACCGGTGAGCGGCCGGTGTTGCCGCAGTAGCCAAGGAGATCGCCGGCGGTGACGTGCTGGCCGGGTTTCACATGGATGCCGTTCTTGGTGAAGTGCGCGAGCTTCACGATGCCGCCATGATCGAGGCGGAGGATGAGGTGGTTGCCCCAGTTCTGCGCGAAGTTGCAACCGTCGGGGGCGTTGTCAGGCACGCTGTCGATGACGCGGAGGATTTCGCCGCTGCCGGGAGCACGGACTTCGAGGCCCTGGGTGTAGTAGCGGGTGAGATCGTCATCGCAGCCGGGCGGGCAGGCGTTTCCAGCGGCGTCGTGGACTTCAAAGTCGAGCGCGTG
>JBKCXA010000212.1:0-3726 GCA_046316935.1 Prosthecobacter sp. | reverse complement strand
GTTTCCATCTGGCTGGCCAAACGTGGTCTCGATGCGCATGGCGCGAGGCGCTGGGTGTATGCCGGTGCGTGCTTGCTGACCTCGCTGAGCGTGGCTTTGCCATGGTTGCCACAGGGCTGGCTGCTGCTCGGCGTGCTGCTGATCATCGGTGGCGGGGCGCTGGCGTTGTTTCCCTGCTACTACAGCTTTGTGCAGGAGATCTCCGCCACGCACGTGGGCCGCATCACGGGCCTGCTGAGCATGTGGGTGTGGGCGGTGACTTCGCCGCTGCACAAGCTGTTTGGCTGGATCGCGGACAAAACGGGATCGTATGATGAAGGTCTCGTCATCGCCGGACTCGCGCCATGGCTGGGCGTGATCGCGATGAAGCTGCTGTGGGATTTGCCCAAAGGCCGCGCCACTCTGAGCCGTGCATAGACAGCACCCATGGCGTCCGCTCAGGGACGCACCGGACTCAGGGCGCGGATGAGGGAATGCCAGTCCTCGCCTTCGGTGTATCCGGCCAGCTCGAGCTCATGCATGAGCGGCCGGATGATCTGCTGATTCACATCGAGCGGCTTGTGGTAAAGCACAGGCCATAGGTCCTCCAGGTTCCGGCGGAAGTCGGAGACTTGTCCATTCATCTGCAAATGCCAGGCGTGAGGGCAAAGCAGGATGTCTTTGAGCAGCTCGGCCTCGGTGGGGTGACCTCCCGAAAGCTCGTGCACGCGGACAAAGGCACGGAGGTCTTTGGGTTCGATGCTGTCGAGTTCAGCCTTGCGACGGCGATGCAGCTTTCCCACCAGCGCATCACGCACCTGGGGGAGCATGATTTTCAGCCCGTGGCGGATTTCCGTGTGCGCACGGCCATACCAGTGTTCCGTGGAGCGGAAGGCGCTCGGCGGCGTGATGTCGAGGTAGAAATGACCTTGCTCCTGGCCGCTTTTGCCCATGCCGATCTCCTCGGTGAGCGCCTTGAACGACAAGATGTCATCAGTATCCACGCGCAGGTCGGCATCGGCGCTGTTAAAGGCTGGATCGAGCCGCAAATGAATCGTGGCGGAGCCAAAGACGACGATGGTTTCGCTGTAGCCCGGGAATCGCTCGGCCACGGCCTGGAAAAATCGGTCGATTTTTTGGCCGATGGGTGTGTTCCAGTTCGGAGGTGAATCGCTCCAGTTCATGACAGGCACGGATTATTGCCAGCGAAGCCTCACGCCGGATTTTTTTTGCAGCCGGATGAGGTTCATCGCCTGGCCGATGAGTCGATTGCTCACACCGGGGTCGGCGATGAGCTCCTGGGCAAAGCGTGTCCAGCGTGCTCGGCCGCGCAGACGCTCGCTGCTGAGGATGCGGGCCACGACGTAGGCTTTGTGGTAGTCGTAATTCGCCGGGCGGGCCAGGAACAGCTCGCGAATGCGGCGGCCTCGCTCTTCCGTGGGCGCGGCGATCTGCTCACGCGTGAGGCGCGGGAGTTCGGCAAGCTCGGCGGCGGTGATGGCTGGCATGCCGGGAAATTGCCCGTGAATGCTGAAAAGTCGAGCCTGCAAAACCAGCGGCCTTTTTCGCCGCGCCCGGCACCCCCAAGCGTGAACGACGCATGTTGCATTGCAAAACACGGCCTCACGGCCACTCTGCCCGCGTGAACGCTCACCAACTGCTCATCGACGTCGGCAATGGCCGCACGAAATTCGGACTCGCCGACCGCGATGCCATCCTCGACCGCCGCGAGCATGCGACGCGTGAGATTTCACCGGGAAGCGTGCGCGAGGTGACGGTGGGCTGGCAGTTTGACCGTGTGGTGATGTGCAGCGTCGTGCCGAAGGCCGTGGAGGCCTTTCGCGAGGTCTTTGGCGATGCTTTGACCGTGCTGCGGCATGACACGCCGATGGGCATCGGCATTCGTTACCCGAAGCCGGAGACCATCGGCACCGACCGCCTCGCGAACGCGGTGGCGCTGGCGCACATGCACGGCGCACCAGGCATCGTGATCGACTTTGGCACCGCGGTAACCTTCGACATCCTCAGCGCGGACAAGCACTACATCGGCGGAGTGATCGCTCCTGGACTGCGCTTGATGACCGACTATCTCCACGAGCGCACCGCGCTGCTCCCACGCGTCGATTTGAGCGAGCCCGTGACCGCCATCGGCACCAGCACCAAGGACGCCATCCTCGCCGGCGCCGCCATCGGCTATCGCGGCATGGTGAAGGGCATTCTGGAGGCGCTGCGCAAAGAACTCGCCTCACCCAAGATCGTCGCCACCGGCGGCGATGCCGCGTGGATCATCAGCGGTATGGAGGAAGACATCGCGGTGGATGCAGATCTCACGCTGCATGGGCTGCGGTTGGTGGGAAATGCGAACGCGTAAGCTGCCAGCCCGGGCTCAATAGCCGTAGTTGAAGGGATCGCTGTATTTCGGATTCGTGGCCACCGAGGTATCCGTGAGAGATTTCATGAAGTTCACGAGATCAGCCTTCTGCTGAGCGGTGAAGTTCGGACGGCGCACGCCATTGCCCGGGGGCGGAAGACGCAGAGGCGGGGAGAGGTTCGGATTGTCCACGACCTGCGTGCTGTAGAAGTCCACCACCGCCTCCAGCGTGGCAAAGCGGCCGTCGTGCATGTAGGGCGCGGTGAGTTCGATATTGCGCAGGGAGCCGACCTTGAACTTGCCGTTGTCCGTGGGCACGCCGGTGATCGCGCCTTTGCCGAGGTCCACGTTGGGTAGGTCGAGCCGTTCGAGGCCGTTGTTGAAGATGTTCGGGCCGGGGACGAAGTTATCCGTGCCGTGGCAGGCGCTGCAGCTTCCCGGAGCATTGAAAAGCTGGCGACCACGTTCTTCGGATTGAGTCCAGTTGGCTCCGACGACGAAATTCGTCGTGCGGGCGGTATCAAAGCGGGAGCTCACCGAGATGATGGAGCGCACAAACTGGGCGAGCGCCTTCGAGATGCGATCCGAGGTGACTCCCGGCGAGCCGAAGACTTGCGTGAAAAGATCCACATAGAATGGCTCAGCACCGAGGCGTGCCTCCAAGGCGGGCAGCGTCATGCCCATCTCGACGGCGTTTTGAATCGGCTGCAGCACCTGGATTTCCAGCGTGGCGGAGCGTTCATCCCAGAAGAAGGACTGGCGCTGATACCAGCGGGCATTGCTCAGGCCCATTGAATTGCGATCTGTGCGTCCGCCTTCGAAGCCTTTGCTGAACTGATCAGGATCGGAGAAGCCGTGCGCCTGCTGGTGGCAGGAGGAGCAGGACACCGTCTGGTTCAGCGAGAGGCGTTTGTCATAGAAAAGGATGCGTCCAAGCTTGGCACCCGCATCGGTGGTGATGTTCGTCCCTGGCATGTTGTCCTGCGCGGCGATGGGATTGACGGCGAAATTGGCCGGCAGCACGGGGTTATCGTAATCGTAAGGCGAGACGGGCAGGTTCACTGCCGTGGCCAGCGTGCTGGTGATCGTGCTCTGGAGCGCGGCGGAGTAGGAGGTGCGGTAAAAGAGGTTCGCCGTGGAAGGTGCGTGCGCCGTGGTGCAATCGAGCCGGCCATTGTGAACCTTGTAGTTCTGCACGTTCGTCCAGTTCACAAGATCTGGGGAGCTTTGCAGCGTCCAGACATGGTCGCCGGGATCGATGATGGTGACACGGCTGCTGTTCGCCACCGCGCCGGGGGCAAAGGTGATCGAGGAACCTGCCGGAAGCTGTGCCTGAGCCACCGTGGCGACGGAAAGGGCAAGGAGGAGGTGAAGAC
>JBKCXA010000211.1:0-5024 GCA_046316935.1 Prosthecobacter sp. | reverse complement strand
CCGGCCCACACGGGTTTGCTTTGCTCACGCACCTTGCGCGGCAGCTTGTCCTCCCAGGTTTCCAGCACATGGCGGATGCCCAGCTTCTTCGCCAGACGAATCGACCACTCTGAGGAAGGCTCATCTTTGGCCGGTGGCAGCCACTCGAAGGGGATCTTGTAAGCGGCTTCGGAGAAGTGGGAGGTGTTTCGCTCATCCAGCGGGTTCAGGCGCACGATGCGCGACTCCAGCAAACCGCCGAGCAGGCCGTGCTTGGAGATCCACCAGTTGCGATCCGCCTTGGCAAAGTAACCCACAGGCTGGCCCTGCGTGAGCTGGCGGACCTCGGCGAGGCTCTTCAGGTCCCAAGTTTCGTCTTGGCGGCTCACGACGGGCATGAGCAAGGTGTGCGAGCCCATGAACGTCACCGCCGTCAGCAGGCCGAGGGCCACCCGGCGGTTGAAACCCTCGAAATGCCGAAGCATCGCCACCAGGCCGCAGGCACACACGGGCATGATGAGCACGGCATGCGTCATCACCACGACATGGAAGCGGTCCGCGCTGCGCATGCCTTGAAGCGCCAGCGATGAACCCACCACGGCGGCGATACAAAGCCAGCCCAGCAGCGACTGCTCCGCACGGCCTTCACGACGGCCACGCACGATCAGGAAAACGGCACCGGCCAGCAGCAGGGCGGACATGACCAGCGTCACCACCGCGTCGAGCAGGCCGTGCTGGATGGATTTCCAAATCTGTGCCCATCCGATGAAGCCCACGATGGATTCGGACTTCGGTGCGGGAAGGCTGGAGCCAAACACAAAATGCACCACGGCCCATCCGGCCAGCAGAGCGACCGTCGCCACCGTGCCCGTGACGAACATGCCGCGGTCACGTCGAATGACGCCGAGACCCGCCAGAGTAGCCATCGCCGCCCCTCCAGCGGCCACCGTATGTGGAGCACTGCACGCGGCCAGGAACACCATGCCGAGAGCGGCTTTGCCATAGCCGGACTGCCACAGAGTCAGCGCGGCCAGCACGAGCACGCCCTCAACTTGATAGGGGAAGATCAGCCCCAGCGGCACCCGCGCATGGTGGAAGATGTCATAGGGCAGCCACAGAGCCAGCATCTCGATGATCTGAGGCATGCGCAGCAGGTTGATGCAGGTGATGGCGGCAGCACCGGCGAGTGTGGCCTGCAGCACACGAAGGCGGGTCACGCTGCGTGCCAAAGCGGCCGCGGTGAGGACCAGCATCACATTCAAGAGCATGTTCACCACCCCCAGCAGCACCGCCGCCGCGGGCAGGCCGGTGACGGCGCGGATGCCCACGGCCAGCATCAGGGAGCCCCAGTGATACCAGGCATCCTGCACACCGCAGGCCGCCGCGGAGTCCTTGCCCATGAAAATCGACCACCCGTTGGCCGCCTGGGATTCAGGCAACGCCACCACGATGTCCACAAAGTAGCCGAGGTCCGCGTGGAGCTGCTGCACGCGGCCATCTGCATCGGCATACTGATAGGGAATCTGAAAAACGGGCAGCAGCACCGCCAAGATCAGCAGCAGGCCTCCTGCCTCCTTCCAGGTCCAAGTCTCCTCTCCGGAATCACCGGCCGCGATCGTAACCGGTTTCCGCCAAAGCCACACCGCCACCGCCGCCTGACCGATGGCCAGCCAGGTCATGTAATTGAGATGCCGGAGGCAAAACAGGGCCGAGAGCCCGGTGGCAAAGACCAGCCCGGAAGCGAGCTGAATGCTCAGGCGCAGCAGTTTGTTTCCACGCAGGCAGCGGGAAGGCACCAGCAGCCAGCCAAGGCCAAACAATCCCCCCACACAGGCGAGCAGGGTGGCGGTCAGCACAAGGAAGGCCCAGGGACTGGAAGGGGAGAGTGAGTGAAGGTCCATTAACCCTCACAATATGGAAATTATCAATAATATCAAAATAAAAGTGTGCCACGGGCCTCCCCAAGCCCCTTTCAGCCTCTTTTACCGCCCTTTTCCCTCATTTTGAAGGTAATCCAGCCGGGTCCCGGCCCGCATCACTTCCTCCAAAGCCACTCGCCTGGCCTCGAATTCCTCCTCGGTCAGCCGACGCGGCACTAGGTGAGGCGGGTCAAAGACCAGCGTCACCTTCGAGAAGGGCAGGGGAAGCAGAAACTCGTCCCACGTCCGAAACTGGATCGCCCGGCTGTAGTGCAAATGCACGGGGATGATCGGCACCCCGGTGAGTTGGGCCAGCTTCACGATGCCAGGCTGCACCCGATGCAGCGGACCGCGTGGGCCATCCGGCGTGATGCCGATCTCATAGCCCTCCTTCGCCTTGGCGGCCAGGGCGATGAGGGCACTCATGCCTTTCTCCGGCTTCGAGCTCGATCCACGCTCCGCCTCGATGCCGAAGGCCCCGCACACATCCGCGATGATCTGCCCGTCTCCACTGGGACTCGTCAAAATGGTGCCCGGCACATGGGCGAACCATTCGTGATGCAGCCAGGGGATCAAAAACATCCGGTTATGCCAGAACGACCAGATCCAGCCCCGACGGTGCGCATCAAACACGCCCGCCTCATCGCGGATCTCCCAGCGCAGCGTCATCCCGATGCCGCGCATGAGCCAGGCGATGATCTTGCCGGTGTTCTTGATGCGGATTTTGGCCATGCGAAGGGCCGTTTCCTGAAAGAGGTGCCGCGGGCATGCAATCGCTTTTTCCATCCTGCGGCAAAAGATGATCGCAGCCGCCGGTTGCACTCGCCGGGGCACTTGCCAAGGATGGCGGCCCTTCTTCCTACCAATGAGCGACCCGATTCGGCATGAGTGCGGCATTGCCGTCGTGCGGCTTAAAAAGCCGCTTGGCTACTATCACACGAAATATGGCAACGCCCTCTACGGCTTCGACGCCCTGCAGGCGCTGATGCAAAAGGTGCGCAACCGCGGCCAGGACGGCTTTGGCTTCGGCTGCTGCAAGCTCGACATGCCCGCCGGGCTTCCCTACATGTTCCGCGAGCGCAGCACCGAGAGCGTCGAGCGCATCGGCCAGGTCTTCGAGGGCCTGCGCAAGGACATGAAGCGCATCGCCCGCCGCATCAATGACCAGCGGAAAGAGGAGCGGCATCAGGAAGGCCGGGAATACATCGCCTTTGAAGATGACCCCGCCGCCATCAAACGCGAGTTCGAGATGGCTGGAGAGATCTACGTCGGCCATCTGCGCTACGGCACCTGCGGTGATTTCGGCAAAGGAGCCCTGCATCCCTACGTCCGCCGCACCACCTGGCCCACCCGCACCCTCATGGTGATGGGCAATTTCAACCTCACCAACACCAACGAGCTCAACCAGATCATGATGAAGCGGGGCCAGCACCCCGTCTTCGGCACCGATACCCAGAGCGTGCTCGAGGAGATCGGCTTCCAGCTCGATGAGGCCCACACCCACCTCTACCACACCATCCGCGATGCCGGCGTGCAGGGCGAGCAGATCCCCGCGCAGATCAGCCAGCAGCTCGATGTCCACAAGGTCATCGAACGCTCCGCCGAGAAATGGGACGGCGGCTACGCCATCGTCGGCGTCATCGGCAATGGCGACCTCTTCGCCATGCGCGATCCCAACGGCATCCGCCCCTGCTTCTACTACGAGAACGACGAGATGCTCGTCATGGCCTCCGAGCGTGTCGCCCTCATGTCCGTCTTCGGTTTGGAGGAAAATCAGATCCACGAGCTGCCGCCCGCCCATGTCATGGTCGTCAAAGCAGACGGCCAGGTCTCGCTGAAGCCCTACCGCCCCATCGGCGAGCACAAGCCCTGCTCCTTCGAGTGCATCTACTTCTCCCGCGGCAATGACAGCGCCATCTACCGGCAGCGCAAGGCTCTCGGCGAGGAGCTGGTGCCGCAGGTCGTGAAGGCCATCGACAACGACTTCGAGCACACCGTGCTCAGCTTCATCCCAAACACCGCCGAGACCGCCTACTTCGGCTTCCTCGACGGCCTGCGAAAGGCCCGCCGCGTCGTCGTGAAGGACGCCCTGCTCGAAATGCTCAAAGACGGCCATTTTGATGCCGAGGACGAAAAACGCCTTGATGACCTCGTCCTGCGAAACTGGCCCCGTGCCGAGAAAATCGCCCTCAAGGACATCAAGATGCGCACCTTCATCGCGCAGGAATCCGGCCGTGATGCCCTCGTCTCCGGCAGCTACGACATCACCTACGGCGTCGTCACCCCGCAGGATAATCTCGTCGTCATCGATGACTCCATCGTCCGCGGCACCACCTTGAAGAAGAGCCTCCTGCGCATCCTCGCCCGCACGAATCCGAAGCGCATCATCGTCTGCTCCACCGCCCCGCAGATCCGCTACCCCGACTGCTATGGCATCGACATGGCGGAGCTCGGCAAATTCATCGCCTTCCAGGCCGCCACCCTCCTCCTCCGCGAGCGCGGCATGGCCCACGTCATCCGCGAGACCTACCTCGCCTGCAAAGCCGAGCTCAAAAAGCCCAAGGAAGAGATGCGCAATGCCGTGAAGGCCATTTATGCGCCCTTCACCGACGAGGAAATCTCCGCCAAGGTCGCCCAGATGGTCGCCCCCGAGGAGACCCCATGGCATGGCGAGGTCAAAGTCATCTACCAGACCATCCCCGGCCTTCACAACGCCCTCGGCGCCGAATACGGCGACTGGTATTTCAGCGGCGACTACCCCACCCCCGGCGGCTACGCCGTCGTGAACAACAGCTTCATCCTCTACTACGAAAACAAAGGCGGCCGCGCCCACGAGGCGCTGCTATAACCACCATCGGCGTCACAGGGCGCCGATGTGGGCGATGAGCCACTTCCCTTTCACGATGACCATCTGCGCCTTGATGGTTTGATCCCATCCCTCTTGGCGTGGTGCATAGGTAATCGCGGCTTTTTCGCCCTCCACCTTCACTTTCGCCACCTTGAAGCCTTTGTCGGGAAAGTCCTGCGCATTGAGGATCGGGTCAGCGTCCACGGTTTCCTGGTTCATGTATTTCGCGTGCGCCTTCTTCAGCTCTGCGGTCAGGTGGGGCGAGTCTTGGATGAGCT